>JAAYOS010000106.1 GCA_012520195.1 Clostridiales bacterium
CTAAAAAACTAAACCTATATAGTCAGAGAGCCTTAACGGTCCAACAAGCCTATTTAGTACCTTTATTTTTAGAGTAGATACATCCACAGTAATCTTGCCGGTAAAGCCCATATTGCTTTGAAAGCTCAATTGAACGCTTGTAGCCGTCCCTTTTCTTGAAATCCGATGTTAGAAACTTGATGTTGAACTTCACTCCGGCCTCTTTTCCGATTTCGTTCAGTATGTCTGCGTTTTTGTAGGGACTTACAGTCAGTGTAGTTGTAAAGTAATCGCAATTGAGCTCAGCTGCCTTAGCGGCTGCTCTATCGAGGCGGAGGCGAAAGCATTCAACACACCTGAGACCGCCTTCAGGTTCATCTTCCAAGCCTTTAATGCTTTCTAGAAATTTCTCTCTTTCGTAATCACCTTCGACGAACGATATATTGCTCTGCGATGACATATTAAATTTATCGATAAGCCGTGTCTGTTCATCTAGCCTTTTAACATACTCCGATTCAGGATCGATATTTGGGTTATAATAATATACGATTATATCAAAAAATTCTGAAAGATATTCGAGAACGTAGCTGCTACATGGCGCACAACAACTATGGATGAGCAGGGAGGGGCGGCCGTTCCGATTGCTCTTGAGACCGGCCAGTATTTTGTCAAGCTCCTTTTGGTAGTTAATTTTCATCCCAAACTCCCATTTCATATTGACGTAGGCATATTTTATAGCGATATTAATGTCATGTCAATGCTAGAGGAGAAGGAAAGATGTATAAAAAATAGCCGAAGGGGGAAATTATTACTGAAATGCGGCAGAAACCGAAAATCGTTAGATAGGAGAATACAATATGTTTTTGGACAGAATTGCACTGGTACTAACAATTATCGGAGCACTGAATTGGGGCCTGATTGGGCTGTTCCGTTTTGATTTGGTAGCATACCTTTTCGGGGGACAGACAAGTAGCATCAGCAGAGTGATTTACACCCTTGTCGGAATAGCCGGTGTATGGTGTATCTCGCTACTGTTCCGTAGCCGTGAAATGGTTGAAGAGTGAACCAACTTGCCGAAAGGTCATCCCCTTATGGTTTTCATTTGGGGGTGGCCTTTAGCAATACATACTGTGCTGCTCCATCAGTTTATTGACATAGTGGTGGGGCGTGTTTTTTGTTGCACCATACAGAGTAATGTAGTATAATAGCTTACAAATTTTGAAAGCGAGGTTACCCTCATGACAAGTCTATTAAAGCTGTTAGAGAGAAATTGTCGTGTCTCCAATGCTCAACTTGCGACCATGCTGGGACTTAGTGAAGAAGAGGTTGACGAGAAAATAAAAGAACTGGAGAAGAATAATACGGTTCTGGGTTATCGTGCAATAGTTGACTGGGAGCAGGTTAAGGAAGAGGTTGTCACCGCACTTATCGAAGTCAAGGTGACTCCACAGCGGGATCTCGGTTTTGAGCGTGTAGCGGAGCGAATCTACCAATACGAAGAGGTTGAGAGTTTATACCTGATGTCTGGAGGGTTCGACCTTAGCGTAACGATAACAGGTAAGAGCATGAAGGAAGTAGCTCTTTTTGTCGCGACAAAACTTGCTCCAATAGAGGGCGTAAGCGGAACGGCAACGCATTTTGTACTGAAAAAATACAAAGATCACGGAGTAATGTTTAATATTGAAGAGGAACAGCAGGAGAGAGCTTACCTGCTATAGACCAATACTTTGAACTGAGGTAAACATAATGCAGGTAATGTATGATTCACTTTTATCCGATAAAGTTAGAAATATTCCCCCTTCTGGTATTCGCAAATATTTTGACCTAATGGAGAACATGGACAATGTCATTTCTCTCAGTGTCGGCGAGCCTGATTTTAAGACTCCGTGGCATATTCGCGATGCTGGAATATACTCCCTGGAAAAAGGATTTACGAAATATACATCAAATGCTGGGTTAAGTGATCTTAGAAGAGAGATCTCGGTCTATTTGGAGAGGCGTTTTAACCTGTCATACGACTGGCAAAAAGAGGTGCTTGTGACAGTTGGGGGCAGTGAGGCAATTGATATCGCAATCCGAGTGTTACTTAATCCTGGCGAAGAGGTCATAATTCCTCAGCCCTCTTTCGTATGTTATGCCCCTTTAGTATCTCTGGCAGGCGGAGAGCCGGTTATTGTTGAAACAAAAGTTGAGAACATGTTTCGAATTACCGCAGAGGAGTTGCGCAATGCCATTACACCAAAGACTAAGCTCCTGATTCTCCCATATCCGAACAATCCCACAGGTGCTATAATGGAGAGGACACATCTAGAGGAAATCGCCGAGGTGCTTGCTGGAACTGGGATAACGGTATTAAGTGACGAAATCTATGCAGAGCTCACATACGGCACAAAGCACGTTTCAATTGCGAATATTGAGGGCATGAAAGAGCGTTCGATCGTGATAAACGGCTTTTCAAAGTCCTATTCAATGACCGGCTGGAGAATGGGATACGCTGTAGGTCCGGAGCCAATAATCAAACAGATGACAAAAATCCATCAATATGCTATTATGTGCGCGCCGACAACAAGTCAGTATGCAGCCATCGAGGCACTTCGTAACGGAGACTGCGATATCGAGCGTATGCAAAATGAGTATAATCAGCGCAGGCGGCTCATTACAGACGGATTCAGAAGACTGGGTCTCGACTGCTTTGAAGCAAAGGGGGCCTTTTATGTGTTTCCCAGTATTCGCTCCACCGGACTTACTTCCGATGAGTTTTGTGAGAGACTGCTGTTGAGTCAAAAAGTCGCTGCGATTCCCGGCAACGCTTTTGGTGACAGTGGTGAAGGTTTTATCCGCTGCTGCTACGCCGCTTCGGTTGAGGACATTGTTGAAGCTCTCCGCAGAATCGAGAAGTTTTTGGCTGATTTATAAAGTGAGGCATTATGGATAAGACGGTTAGTATTGTTTATTGCGATAGTTATGACACTGAAAATGTAGACAGAGCCGTTCACAGACTTTTTGAATCCTTCGGGAGCATTTCTTCCTTTAACCTCGGCGGTAAGAGAGTTTTGCTTAAGGTAAATCTGTTATCGGCAAATAAGCCTGAGGATGCAGTGACAACTCATCCTGCGATAGTGGCTGCTGTCGCTAGAGTGCTAATCGATGCCGGTGCTGAAGTAATAATAGGTGATAGTCCTGGAGGAGTGTACACTCAAGCTTCCCTTAGTCGGGTTTATAGGGTATGCGGCATGGAGCAGGCTGCGAGAGTCTCCGGAGCGAAATTAAACTATGACCTTTCCTACAGGCGTGTTTCCTTCCCTGAAGGAAAGCTTGCTCAGGAGTTCGATATAATTTCACCCGCTCTAGATGCTGATGTCATATTCAGTGTGTGCAAACTAAAGACACACGGTTTGTCTTACTATACGGGAGCTGTCAAGAATCTTTTTGGAACGATCCCTGGTCTTGAAAAGGCAGCTTTTCACTCTAGGTTTCCAAATAGGGACCGATTTAACAGTGTTCTGGTAGATATTTGCCAGCTCAACAAGCCCTATTTCTCAATAATTGATGGAGTTATAGGCATGGAGGGCGATGGGCCCTCTGGCGGAGACCCTAAGTTTGTTGGCGTTATTGGTGCCTCTTTTAACCCGTATGCCCTTGATATGGCGATGTGTGACCTTGTCTCACTTCCGCCGTCACAGGTTCCAGTAATTACTGAAGCTATTTCGAGGGGACTTATTCCTGTAAAGGTATCAAGCCTTACGTTTATCGGTGATGACCGAGAGCAGAGACGAACACGCTTTAGGCCTCCAGCAAGTGGAGGAAGAAGCGGCCCATTGAGTATCTTGTTGAGGCACATCCTCCCGAAGCGGATTTCGAACAGTCTTCAAAGCATCTGGTCTCCTTGGCCAATAATTACCGACAGATGCATCGCATGTAAAAAATGCGTTGAAATCTGCCCAAGGCAAATAATTACAATTGAGAACGATCGTGCAGTCCCAGACTACATCGGCTGCATCCGTTGCTATTGCTGCCATGAGATTTGTCCCGTTAACGCAATAGATCTTTTAAGGAAACTGAAAGTGCCTGAGGGAAGCTCAAAATGGTAAAGCTACATACGAAAGCTCCTGCAAAGATCAACCTGACATTGGATGTACTTAGCCGCCGCAATGACGGCTATCACAACCTGTCAACCATTATGCATGAGATTCCACTTGTAGATGATATCGATATATATTTAGGTCAAGGTAAAGGAGTGCGCGCTAAAACTAATTTCGCTTTTATTCGCGGCGACAAAAATTTGGCTTCAAGGGCATGCAAGTTGTTTTTCGATGAGCTTACCACCATCGGCTACGATTACGAGAAGGTTCCTGGTGTTTTTATTGACATCCATAAAAGAATACCTGTGGGGGCAGGACTTGGTGGCGGCAGTGCAGACGCAGCTGCAGTTCTCAATGTGCTAAATGAGCACTTCAGGTTCCCTTTTTCCTTAGAGAAGCTAATGGCAATAGGAGCTCAACTGGGAGCCGATGTGCCCTTCTGTATACATGGAGGGTGTGCCCTATGTGAAGGAATTGGGGAGATGATCACCCCCCAGAAAACTTTACCCCACTGCTTTATTGTCATGGCAAAGCCCACTGCATCCATATCAACAGCAGATATATTCTCTTTATATAGGACCGATAAGAGTAGAATGCGGCCGGACACAGCAGGTGCTCTATCAGCACTTGAGGCTGGTGATTTGGGTGGAGTTTCTCGGCGAGTCTACAATGTGCTACAAGAGTATGCCGAAAGAGGAGTAAAGGATATATTCAACATACATGATATTCTTTTAAGACAAGGGGCATTGGGGGCCTCAATGAGCGGTTCGGGATCATCTGTTTTTGGATTATTCGATGAGAGAGAAACCGCTGAGACATGTTATGCTGACCTGAAGACCAACTACGTCGACGTATACCTCCTTGAGGTAGGAGCGTAGTTTTATTACAAAAATCTTTTTTTGTATAAACTGATGAAATACTGTCGATACTAAGAGTGCATAAGCATTGGAAGTATCGGCATTTTATTTGCCGAAAATCACTAAACTACCGAAATGTTACTACTACATTGCTCTGTTTAGGGTTATAGGAGGCAAAATTTGAGTCGGAAAGCATCAAACAAACACAGAAGGCCAACTTTGCTCATAATAGTTTACTCTCTGATTATCGGGTTATGTATGGCACTTGCTGTTGGATTTGCGAGCGTACAGGAACAGAGGAGTATTGCATCAAAAATAGTGCGACTTCATGTCATACCTAACTCGAATTCCTCTGAAGATCAGGCACTCAAGAAAATAGTTCGCGATGATGTTACTAAGCGAGTCAGTGCACTTCTTAGAGATGTCAGTGATATTGGCGCAGCGGAGATCATTCTGAGAGATAATATTAAAGATATTGAGAAGAGTGTAAGGGAGATAGTTCTGCGCGAAGGATATACATACACAGTTTGCGCAGAAATATGTGATGAAATGTACTCGACAAGAGAATATGATACATTCACTCTGCCTGCAGGCAAATACCAGTCTCTTAGGATTACTATAGGCAGCGGCAAGGGCGAGAATTGGTGGTGCGTTGTGTTTCCGCCACTTTGCTTTACAGGCGCGGTTGAGTTTCAAGAATCAGCCGAAGCAGCTGGACTTTCCGAAAGCGAGATAAAGCTTATCTCCGGGCGGGATGAAGAGGGTGTTGTTTTCAGATTTCAAATACTGGAATTAATAAAAAGGATATCCGATTTCTTGAAAATCTCATAATATAGTCCATCATTATTAATATTGTGGCTTTCCAATAATCGTTTGCGGCATATTATCAAGGGATATTATGTCGCAAATTGCTTTTTCAAATTGCAGAGAGACACAAAACAGTGTATAATCATTAATAGTTATAAGATTTTAATTATTTATTACCGGGGTAATTATCAATGCTGCAGATACTATACGGCCGAAAATGTATCTTTTCTGAGATTTCTGAGCAGATAAATAGGGGAGTTACAGATCAGATCCTAATTGTCCCACAGCACTACTCTCACGAAGCGGAGAGGAGACTTTGCGAAGTCTGTGGTGATTCAGCAGCCCTCTACTGCGAGGTACTTACTATTAAGCGTTTAGCTGACCGGGTGTTCGGTATAGAGGGAGGCCTTGCAGGCCACGTCCTGGATGAGAGTGGACGCTTACTTGCCATGAAACTCGCTGCTTCCTCAGTTTCTGGAAAACTGAAGACGTTTGGAGCCCAGATTAACAGACCTGAGTACTTGCAGGGGTTAGTTGCTGTTGTTGATGAGTTTAAGACATATGGAATCTCCTGTGAACAGTTGGCTAAAGCTGTTGAAGAAGATACTGATCTTTCAGGCGGCAAGCTTGAAGATATCTCACTTATCTACAGTGCCTATGATGCAGTGTTAGGGCAAAATGTTAAGGACTCAGCAGATTTACCAGCGCGATTGATTGAAAAGCTTGAATCAGGTAGTTATGCAGAAGGCAAAACTTTTTACATAGACAGTTTTACAGAGTTTACACCTCAGGAGTTTGCGATTGTTGAGGTCCTACTCAAGAAATCCACAAAGCTCACTGTTGTGTTTGACGTTGACCCCTCATTAATTGATATAACTGCACATACCGACAGTGCGTTCTACGGATATGTCAAATCAATAGAGCGTCTCCGCAGGTCAGCTAAGTCCTTTGGGATCCCAGTTATTGAGGAAAGCAGGGTACAAGCCGAGGCAAGCGACAGCAGACCCGACTGTATAGATTTCCTGCGCAGTAATTTGTTTGGTGACAAAGTCCCCCAATATGATGGTGAGTGTAATGCTATATCACTTCACACTGCAGCTGACCGCTGGGAAGAGGTTGAACAGGCAGCTGCTGAGATAATCAGACTGTGTAAAGAGGAGAACTACCGCTTTCGCGATATTGTTGTGGCCTTCCCAGATTACGATTCATATGCGGGTATAGTGGAAGCAGTCTTTGAGGCTTGGGAAATACCCGTTTTTTCCGACCGCATGGACCAAATTATGAAAAAGAATGCTATGACCGCAATTGATGCTGCACTAGATACAATTGTCGGAAACTTCTCCTACGGGGACATATTCCGCTACTTAAAGACCGGATTAACAAACATTACTTATGATGAGTGCTGCAGACTAGAAAACTACGCCATAGCTTGGAATGTCCAAGGCAACAGATGGATATCTGATAATGAATGGACTATGAATCCAAGGGGATTTTCAGAGTCTTTTGACGAACGTGCTGAAGCAGAGTTAAAACGAATAAATGAAATAAGGTTCAGGGTTATGACCCCGTTTATGAACCTAGTCAAAGTGGTACCACCTAAGAATTTAATGCCTGCTTCAGAAATAATACTGCACTTTTATAATTTCCTTGTTGAGGCTGGTGTCGATAAGGAAATCGCAAAAAAAGCCTACCAATACCGGGAAAGAAAAGAACTTAAACTTGCGGACGAGTATTCACAGCTTTGGTCCCTCATATGCGATGCACTAGATACATGCTACAACATTCTCGATGATACTCCGATGGATTTTTCAGAGTTTGCCGGTATGTTCAAATTGCTCCTAAGTAGCTTAACAGTGGGGACGATCCCCGTTTCGCTTGATAGTGTCGCAGTAGGAGCTGCAGGGCGTATGCGTCACCGCACGCCAAAGTGCGTTTTGCTTTTGGGAGCATGTAACGGAGATTTTCCTCCGCCCGTTGACACACCCAGCCTTCTGACTGACGAGGATCGTGATGTACTGATGTCCCTTGGAGTATCAGTTAGTCCTCCATCCTCGATGCTCCTTTATCGCAGCATGGACGTAGCGTACTCAATTCTGACGCTGGCAGAGGAGAGATTATACATTTCCTGGCCTGAAACAACTCAGGGTGCACAGCGAACCCCCTCATTTATGGTTGAAATAGTTAGGGAGATGTTTTCGCTGAAAGTAAACCCACCCATAGGGGATGAGCGTTTTACATATGCAAAGACCCCCTGCTTTGAGTTGGCGTTGCGTTCTGTAATGAATGAAAGCACCGAAGGAGAGATTTTTCGAACTCATGATTTCTCCAAGGCAGCATACGATTATTTCAAGGATAAAGATGAATATAAGGACAGAATCAACTCGGCTGTGTACTGTGCGGATTCTTCAAGGGCTAATCTGTCCAAAGAGAATGTCCGTAAGCTATATGGGGATAGCATTCTCCTAACCGCCTCTCGCACTGATTTGCTTCAGTCCTGTAAGTTCGCGTATTTTATGCGCTACGGGCTGCGAGCAAAACCCAGAGTAAAAGCCGGTCTGGACGCACCCGAAGCGGGGACCTTTCTCCACTATGTCTTGGAGAAGTCCATTGAGACCATAATGGAGCGTGGAGGTTTTAGTCAAGTCACAACTCCGGAAGTGCGCAGTATTGCCGAGACAATAACCGAGAATTACTCTATTGATGTGCTTGGAGGGCTGTCAGACAAGAGTGCACGCGTGCGTTTTCTTTTCAGGAGACTTAAGAGGACTGCTGTACGCGTGGTAGAGAATGTGATAGAAGAACTCAAGGACTCAAATTTTGAACCCCTTGCATTAGAACTCTATTTTGGAGAGGGAGGACAAGCGCCTGCACTTTCAATCGGCGAGGATGAAGAGAGAATCGAGCTGGTGGGGGTTGTCGACCGAATTGACGGATGGAAAAAGGACGACAAGCTCTATATTCGAGTTGTTGACTACAAGAGCGGATATAAGAAATTCGACCTCGGTGATATTTGGCATGGACTTAACCTGCAGATGTTTCTGTATCTATTTGCACTTGAGAAGATTGGAAAAGACATCTTCGGAACGGAAACCGTAGGAGCTGGTGTGCTCTATGTGCCTGTGAAGGACACAGTATATAGCGGAAGCAGGGGAGAAGATGATGAAAAAATCCAGAAGATGATAGATGAATCACTACGTCGCAGCGGCCTGATACTCAGGGAAAACGAGGTAGTAGAGGCGATGGAAAGTGGTAACCCAAAGCGTTTCATCCCTGTCAGTTATGCCCGCGACGGTTTGGCATACACCAAAAGGTCATCGCTTGCGAATCTTGAACAGCTCGGCAAACTAAAAAAGCATATTGAGATGCTTCTGCGACAGATGAGCCGGGCACTTCATCAGGGAGAAATAAAAGCTGATCCATATTACAGGAACTCAAGGAATAATGCTTGCCAGTACTGTGACTTTTTGACCGCTTGCAGGTTTGATAAGACAAATGGAAAAGATCAAATGCGATATCTCTATTCCGTGAAGGCAGATGATTTCTGGAATAGGGTCGGGGGTGACGAGGATGGGAATTAAGCTTACAAAAGAGCAAAGCGATGCTGTTTTTTGCAGAGGCAGAAACACGCTTGTAGCAGCAGCCGCAGGATCGGGAAAGACAAGGGTGCTGATAGAGCGAGTTATGTCCAGGATAAGCAGTGATGAGAACTATAATGTTGATGATTTCCTTATAATCACATTCACTAGAGCAGCGGCCGCAGAGCTCAGAGATCGCCTTGAGCGGGAGATCTCTGAAAGAATACGCGCAAATCCTTCCGACAGGAAGCTTCGCAGACAGCTAACACTACTCCCGAGCGCCCAGATAACAACAATTGACTCTTTTTGTCACTCTGTACTAAGTGAGTTCAGCTATCTATGCGATACGAGCCCTGTAATTAGAATACTTGAGGGCGCCGAAGCGGAACTCTTAAGAAATGAAGCGCTGGAAAATGCGATCGAGAGCTTATATGACGAGATTGAAGAGCTTCCTGATTTTGTGTCATTCGCTGAAACTCTATCTGCCTCCCGTGATGACCGACTCATCTCCCAAACAGTCTCAGATGCGTACAATAAGATCCAAAGTCATCCTTTCCCAAATCTCTGGATGGATAGGATGCTCAAACTATATGAGAGCACTCACGAGAGATTCGATGATACACCTTGGGGTAAATACCTGCTCGATACAGCCGTGCAATTTGCCCTAAATGGTCTAGACGCACTTGACAGGGCACTTAAGTTATTGGACGAAGAGCCAGTTCTTGCTGAAAAGTACCGTCCCATCATATCGGGGGACAGGGCGCAAACTGTTGAGTTCCTAAATAAGGCAAGAAGTGGATGGGACGACGCTGTCAAAGCAGCTTCTTTGCCTGTAAAGAAACTTTCGGCTGCTCCGCGAAACTACAGTGACCCCGTATTTAGAGACTACATAAAATCCCTAAGAGAACGTTGGAAAAAATCCTGGAATCGGATTGGGGAGATGCTCGCAGAGCCAGGTGATGTTCACCTAGCTGAGATGAGAAGCTCCTTGCCCGTATTGCGCGGTCTTTTTTTGGCGGTCGTTCGGTTTGAAGAAAAGTATTCTGCACTGAAGTCTGCCCGAGGCGTAATGGATTTTAACGATATTTCGCACTCAGTTATAAAGTTGCTGTGTACCGAGGAAAACAACCGATATACTCCGACTGAAGTAGCCCGGCAAATCGGCAGCCGGTATGTTGAGGTGCTTATTGACGAGTTTCAGGATACCAATGAACTACAGGATCTGCTAGCTAGAATGATTACAGAAGGGCGCCACAAACTCTTCATGGTTGGAGACGTAAAGCAGTCCATTTATCGCTTCAGACTTGCCGAGCCTGAGATTTTTCAAAAATATTACTCTACCTACGATGATTACGCCGAGGATATGGAACCGGGAGATCCAGCCCGCGTTATACTCTCAATGAACTTCAGGTCAAGACCGGAGGTAATTGATTCTGTAAACAGTATTTTCTCTCATTTGATGATTGGTGGCCATACACAAATTACTTATGGCAAGAGAGAATTCCTATACTGCGGCCGTGACTGTGAGGTCTTTAGTAAAGGGGAGAGCCCATATAACACCGAATTCTGTGTAATCGACGTAAAGAAATCGGATGATGATGAGGAGGAGAGTGCTGAGAACCTTGAGATTGAGGCTGAATATGTTGCAGGGCGCATAAAGGAGATGCTTGATGAGGGATTCATTATAGGGGACAGCGATGAGAAGCGAAGTGTCACCTGCGACGACATTGTGATTTTACTGCGTTCTGTGGCATCAAAGGCGGTTTATTTTGAGCGTGCCCTCAGCGCCAGAGGCATACAGGCAACAACAGATCGAGGCGGAGAGAGGACAGCGGAGCTACTTACAATGCTCTCAATTCTCGCTGTAATTGACAATGCGTATCAGGATATTCCCCTTGTCGGAATGATGACATCACCAGTATGCAGGTTTTCACATGATGAGCTCTCTCAGCTAAGAGCTTCGCACCGCAGTGGTGCTGTCTATGACATCGTAAAGGCTGCGGCCAAGAGGGGGGACAAGAAGTGTGAGGATTTCATTCGATATCTCGAGCAGTTGAGAGAATACTCTAACGACAATGGTGTTGACCGTCTGATTTGGCACATATACTCCACTACAGGGCTACCTGCAATCTACAGTGCAATGATGGGTGGTGCTTCTAGGAGAAGAAATCTCATGCTCCTCTATGAGTATGCTGTTGAGTATGAGAAGGGTGGCCGAAGAGGAATATCGGGCTTTGTAAACTATATCGAAAAAATGCTGTCAAATGGCACCTTCAGTTCGGAGGATTCTCAACGTCCGGGTGCTGTGAAAATCGAAACCATACATAAATCTAAGGGTATGGAGTATCCTGTTGTTTTTCTTTGTGGTCTCTCAGGTGAGTTCAACCTCAATGATACGAGAAGCACTGTCCTAGTACACCCGAAAGCGGGCATAGGCCTAAAAATACTTGACAGGGAACGTCTTTACCAGTATCCTACAGCAGTATATACAGCTATTTCCGATAGGATTAGAGAAGAGTCTCTAGCAGAGGAGATGCGTATCCTCTATGTTGCGATGACAAGAGCTAAGGAGAAGCTCATATTGACTTGCTCTCTAAAAGACGCTGAAAAAAAGGTTTCTTCGATAATAAACCGCACGGAATTAGATAATTTACAGGACTTGAGGTCAGCCAATAGCCCTTCAAAGTGGCTTCTGCCAATAATTGCATCCCATCCGTCTGGAAAAGTCCTCCGTGAAATTGCTGAAACAACTGAATTCTCACCGTCTGAACCCGGTGAGTGGGATGTAAAGTTTATCTCCGAATCAGGTACTTCCAACGAAGTCGATGAAGATGAAACAGAACAGGATTACTCGCAAAGTGCTGACGCTCGGCAAACTCCTCCCGATGCCACTGAGCGATCAGGGATAACCCAAATCATAGAGAACCGGATGGAGTACAACTATCCTTACAGTGAGTTGACAGATATTCCATCTAAGATTACTCCTACCCAGCTCAAGGGCAAGGCTTTTGAAAGCGAGCTTTCAGAGATGGGCGACTATGTTGTAGATACGAGTGCAATATCTACCAATTTGGGTGTACCTGTTATTCCTGCTACCTACACAAAAAGGGATGTTTCTCAGATCCGGCCGAAATTTCTAAGCGGCTCCACAGGACTTACTCCAACCGAGAAAGGTACCGCGCTTCATCTAGCCATGCAGTTTGTTGACCTATCAAAATGCGTAGACATTAACTCAATTGAGAGTGAGATTGCTAGGCTAAAAAGCATGGAGATTATCTCCGCAGAACAGGCTGATGCGGTTGAACCAAAGAAAATCTTAGGGTTTATACAATCTGATTTGGGCAGACGCATGCTGGCTTCAAAAACAGTCAACAGAGAGTTCAAATTCTCTTTCCTCGATGATGTAGTCAATTACCACCCTATTAAAGACAGCACCGACAAGGTACTGGTTCAGGGTGTATGTGACTTGTTCTTTGAGGAGGAAGATGGTCTTGTGATAGTAGACTTTAAGTCGGACAGAATTAGTAGCAAGGGACTCAGTCAGAGGACAAAATTATATCGCCCACAGATAAACCTATACGCCCGTGCACTTGAGAGGATAACCGGAAAGAAAGTCGCAGAAAAACATCTTTACTTCTTTGCCCTTGACAAGTCAGTTGCTGTTTAGAAACATCAATAGAAATACAAAAAGATGCACGACTGACTAATTCGAATTAACGATTAATCTATCGCACATCTCGTTGTTGCCTTGTGAATTGAGAAGTAATTCCGTTGCAATTTCCTTATTGAGTAAGGCCAAACTTCTTGTTGAAGCGATCTACACGGCCTCCTGTATCGACCAGTTTCTGCTTACCAGTAAAGAACGGATGGCAGCTGGAGCAAACCTCAACTCGGATATCCTTTTTGGTTGAGCCTGTATTTATAACATTGCCACAAGCGCACGAAATCGTTGTCTCATGGTAATCGGGATGTATGCCCTTCTTCATCTATGTTCACCTCTTTCCAACGCTCGAAGTAACTCACAGAATTATATCACGACATTTTACAATTTGCAACAACTTTTATATTATAACAGCTGAGGCCTCATGACTAAAGCGCTTGAGAACTCCTCTCAACATAGATTAAGAACATATTTTTGAGGTGCACTATGAAACACACAACAAATGTGAAGATCTATATGTTCATAAAAAAACTCTTTGGCAGCTCTCTGGCACGCATGTACAATTTTACACCCATAAGTTCGCCTGCTCCCGATTCACCCTTCTTGCTCATAGCAAATCATGTGACTAATTATGACCCCATACTGATAGGAATTGCCATGGACAGCCACATGTACTTTGTTGCTGGAGAGCATCTCTACCGCGGAAATCCAATAATGCGTCTGGCAACAAAACTGTTCTCACCGATAAGCAGGATCAAAGGTAAAAGTGGAGCCAGTACTACCATTCAAATCATTAAGACTCTGAAGGATGGATCAAATGTCTGCCTCTTTGCTGAGGGAAACACTACATTTAACGGTATTACTGAACCGATATCTAATGCTACTGGTAAGCTTGCGAGGATCTCTGGAGCCACTCTTGTAACCTACCGGATTGAAGGGGCCTACTTAGCTTCTCCCAGATGGGGCAGAGGTTTACGTAAAGGTCCTGTTTCGGGCAGTGTTGTCGGTATTTATCCCCCAGATCAGCTGAAGGAGATGACACCTGAGGAGATTACAGACAGAATTAACCGCGACATCTACGAAGATGCGTTCGATCGACAAACCACTGACAAAAGACAGTATCGTGGCAAGTACCTCGCTGAACGCTTGGAGTTAGCTCTGTATATTTGTCCAAAATGCGAACAAATTGGCACACTTAAAAGCGCCTACAACACTTTTGGATGCAGCTGCGGATTTTCTGCGCATCTAAATGAAAACGGATTTTTTGAGGGAGAGGAACTGCCCTTTGAAACAATAAAAGAATGGGATGCCTGGCAGGACTCAAAAATGACCGAGCTTGCTGAAAAGCTTTCGGACGATAAGCCGCTTTTCTTTGACAAGGGCTTTATACTGAGAAAAGTTTTTCAAACACACAAGTACATTACCGAATCAAAGGGGGCTCTTTCCATGTCCGCAAAAGAACTGATATGCGGTACGAAACGTTTCCCCATCAATGAGATTTCGGGAATGGCAATTCATGGTCCTGCAAACTTAGTGTTCTCGGTGGGGAGTGATTATTATGAAATTAAGCCATCAAACCTAAGCTGTACAAGGAAATATTTCACCCTCTACAATAAACTCAAAGAAAAACACAATAGAAAGAGACAATCACTGAAAGGATAACAGACAACTATGACAACAGGAATGAACTTTTGGGATGCTGACGTTTGGTCTTTCTTTATCGCCGTGACTATACTCCTATTTGGTATGATTATCGCAAACTCTCTCAGAAATATAATCAAACCTCTCCGTACTCTTATGATTCCCAGCTCTGTACTGGGAGGGTTCATAATCCTCCTTGTTGGTTTTATCTACAAGCAAGTAACTGGCAACCCCATGATACGGCAGCACACGCTCGAGTCCCTTACATACCATGGACTCGGCCTCGGATTTGTCGCACTATCACTTAGAAAAATCGATAAGAAAAAGGAAGGACACTCAAAGTCAGGCGGTTTTGATTCTGGTGTTACAATAGTTGCTACATACCTGCTGCAGGCGGTGTTGGGGCTGGCTGTTTCAATAGGGCTTTATTATGCGATGGGTAGCTTTTTTGCTTCTGGATTACTCCTGCCTATGGGCTACGGGCAGGGACCCGGACAGGCCTATACCTGGGGTCGCACATATGAGAATCTATTCGGCTTTAACAGCGGAACTAGCTTTGGCCTTACTATCGCTGCTATGGGCTTTGTATGTGCAAGTATTGGCGGTGTAATTTACCTAAATATCCTTAGAAAACGCGGAAAGTTTAGTGGGGATATCGGCAACTTTATTAAGGACGATGACCTCAGTGCACAGACAATTAC
>JAAYOS010000107.1 GCA_012520195.1 Clostridiales bacterium
GAGAGGTTTGCTTTCTGCAGTTCTTTTGTACGGTTCTGAACCATCGCCTCAAGGTTTTCAATGTGTGACTGCATTCTGTCCGCAACATTATTGAATCGTTCCGATATTAACCCAATCTCATCATATCTGACGATTTCAACCCGTTTTGACAGGTTGCCTGAAGAAAATTCATCCGATACCTGCAATAGACTCTTCATAGGTCTTAGAAACCTTTGGGTAAACAAGAAATATATAATGATCGACAGCAAAAGAGAAAGCAAGGCGACAAATGCAGCCCATCTCATACTTTCATAGACGTCCGATACTATTAATGATTCTGGAATTGCGGAAACAACGACCCAATCAATTTCTCTTAAGTTGACTTCTTTTGTGTTGACATAGTAGTTATCTTTTACACCCTTAAAGTATTGCAGTTCTTTGGGATCTGCTCTATATTCCTCATACACTTCAATTACATCAGATTGATTAATGCTCTCTATACTGAAGGGCATTAGCGTACCGTCCTCGAGGATTTCAAAGTTTGGTAAATCCATTGAGTTTGCTACAAAGTTGCCGGGACCCCTTTCAAGGATAAAGGCAATCCCACCATATCTGTTTACCGAGGTCTTTACATATTCTTCAAGGTCTGAGAGAAGTATATGTGAACTTAGTACTCCCTTTAGTGCACCGGATTCATCATAGACAGGCCATGCTGCAGAGATTGCAAGCCCATCCACATTGAAATGCTTGTAAAGTGGGGCAAAGGTGGGGCCTTCCGCCTCGACAGCAGCCCTATACCACGCATCGTTACGGGGGTCAAACTCCTCGCCCTGGTAAACAAGTTCTTCTGCCGTTAGGTCCTCGCTAACAGAATAGTACCTGTACTTACCGTTGGTAGAGGCATCATTTCTCATGATTTCGATAGTACCCGTTTCATTTCGTCGAGCACCATAGTATTCGCCGTTTGAGGTGCCATATCCAAAGCTGTAGATTTCTTCGCTGTGAGCACTCAGAACTTCCACAAAAAAACGGTCTCTTCGGTCTTCGTCCGACAGGTCTAGCATTCCGTTTTCTATTACCATGTGATTGATCTCGTTTATATGGTCGGGCAAATATATATAGTTAGTGACCCGATTGTAGATTTCTTCACTAATATCTTCAGCCATTCGCGCAGTTGTCTTCTTTGCCGAGGAGATCCAGTTTGAGAAGATCACATATCCGCTGCAACATACAGATATTAGTAGAGAAACTATAAAAATCAGAAGAATACTTTTTCTTAAGCTAAAGGCTGTTTTTCTCTTCGTCATATTTGTTTCATCCTCATTACCCACAACACTACCCACCAGTAAACAACAGATCATGTCACTTAATTACCCAAAATTACGGGATACTACGCTATAACAGATTCATTATACCACAGGAAGATGCACCATGTACAATTAAAAATCTCTATACAACTTAATGCAGATCATTTTTTTGTACAGCAAACGCACCATGGGGAACATCTTCCGTATGGTGCATTATAACATATAGAGTTACAAAAACATATCTCGAATATGGTAACTATACCCCAAACAGTTTTGCCGCTTTCTGCATATTTTCAATAATTGGAACATCAAACGGACAGCGGCTTTCGCAATGACCGCAAGAAATGCAGTCGCTACCGTGACGCTCAAGGCCTTCATAATGTGAACGGATAGAGGGGCTAATATTATCCACGTCGAGCATTGCAATATCCAAATATTTGTTTACTGTGGCAATATCAATCTCCTCAGGACAAGGTTGACAGTGACTACAATAAACACAGCGCTCGCTGAAATCGTTCTGAAGCTCGCCGATGAACTGAGTATAGTCCTTTTCTCCTTCGCTCGCATCAAGATATTTAATAGCGTCTCGAACTTCAGTGCCGGTCTGACAGCCGAGAAGTGAGCTGAACACAGCAGGGCGGCTGAGAGCATAGTGAATACACTGATTGACCGTCATGGGCTTTGAAAACGGTGTGTGCTCTCTGGAGATGAGTTTGCCCGCACCAAGCGTTTTCATTACGCTGATGCCAACGCCCTCCTTTTCGCAGAGTGCGTACAGCGCGGCACGCTCGGGGTCAAGACCGTGAAAATTACTAGCATCAAACCCTTTGCCTAATTCATCCAGCGCATACTGATCTACCGGTGTCAAATCAAACGCTAAATTTATGCTGAATAACATTACTTCTACGATGCCGGTTTCAATAACTTTTCTTGCAATCTGTGGTCTGTGCGAGCTGAACCCAATGTGACCGATATCACCGTTTTGTTTTAGCTGCAGAGCATAGTCAGCAAGACCGCCATTAAATACTTTGTCAAAATCCTCCTCGGAGTCAATGAAAAACATCATCCCAAAATCGATATAGCCACCAAATATCCGAAGACATTCTTCAAAGTATTCTCGTACTGTTTTCATATCACGACTAATATCATACTGTTGATTTACGTCAGTGGAGCCAATATGGCCTTGGATAAATACATCCTTCCGATTACTCCCCAATGCCTTTGCGATATTTTCGCGTATCTCTTTTCCTGGCATGAACACATCAAAGTGGTTTATTCCATATTCCAGCGCTGTATGTATAGTTTCTTTTACCTGATCATATGGCTTGCCGTCTAAATGCTCGCACCCAAGGCCAATTATGCCTGCCTTTTTGCCTGTTCTACCTATTTCGCGATAAATCATTTCCCTGCCTCCTTAATATGTAACGTTGTGTAATATCAGGCTTTATGGCATGTGCCATATATCATGTATCATATGCCATATATCGTATGCCCGCATTATACCTTTTTTCTTCGGAATGCTGATGGAATGAATCGGTACGCTTCTTTCTTATCCATCTTAGTGATATATCTAGTTGCAATCTGCTGACCGCAGTTTGGACAAAAAAGTGCGCCGTGATACTTTGAGAAATCGATAGACCCTTCAATTATTCTGTCGTTATACATCTTAACGAAGTTGCTTTCGCCTACTTTTTGATAGTTGGCTATGAAGTATTTGCAGTAGGCACAACTGACCTCCAAGATGTGGCTGCCCCTGACCTTCTTGCAGTTCGGATTTTTGTATATCTTCATTTTGCTCATTACATACCTCACATGCTTACAGACCTGCATATCCACATGCCCATTAACTATATATCCACATGCCTCACATGCTCAAGGACCTACAAACTTACAGACTTATATACCTATATACCTACAGACCTACAGACCTACAATCCTACAGACCTACAATCCTACAGTCCAACAGACCTACAGACCTACAGACCTACAATCCTACAGTCCTACAGACCTACAGACCTACAGACCTACAATCCTACAGTCCAACAGATCAACCTGTAAATTTTACATGCTCACACATCTATATCCGCTATATCCACAAACTATCGCATGTAATTTGTCTATTGCCGTTGCTGTAACTCTCCAATTTCTTACCAGGTATTTTGCATGCTGCTGCTTTTATGGTAGGCTGGGTGGTACTTTCGACAGGTTGCTTCCTATCTTAATTTCCCTCTTCAATATCTATCAATTCTGCTTCAGTGTGTTCCTCCATATATCGGATAATCTGATCGAGCGACCGCCTGGCGTGGGCAGCATCACCAGATACGACGGCAACCCCGAGGGTTAGCGTCTTTTGTGCATCCTGTGTGTCAACCTCCGCTATCGATACGTTGAAGCGATTCCGGATTTTTTCAACGAGGCTGCGACAAACCTGTCTTTTGTTCTTCAAAGATACAGAATGGTGGATGTAGAATGTCAATTTTACAGAGAGTGTGGTCATAGTCTATCCCATCCTTGCATAGCTTAATGCCGTTCAAACTCGCATGGCCAAATGTCCACCAACCATACAAAGCTTAATGCTAACCAACTGCACATAACCTAATGCCTGCCAACCGTATATAGTTGCACATTGCTGCGACTCATTATACATTATACAACATACATTATACTACATAATATTGCGAGCGAACACAATATTGAGGGGGAAACACAACAAACTGACAGAGCAAATGACGTAATCCTTCATTCGAGGTGTGTTGCAAGTTCGATTGAGTTGTGTCGCCTCTCTAATCAAGGTGTATTTGACACTCATATCGAGGTACCATTGACACTCTAATTATGGTGCATTTCCACTCATTGTGAATAAAGGCAAGAAGCTCTTTGGTTGTAATCGGAAGCCCAGTTCCGGCATCTGAAGTTTAACACTAGAACTGTCAGCTTGAACCCAAAACAGAAATGTGGCCGAATTTGCGCAAAATCTTGAGTACTGTGTGAAACCTCTATGGGTAATATATTGCACACCACATATTTTATAACGCATTCCGCATAAACGAGCCGATTTTTCCCTCATCGTTCACACATTGCTTCGATTTTTGCGCATTATTCGCACTTTTTCTGTTTTTCACATTTTCGCACTTTCTGTGTTTTCAGCTTATTGCACGCTGATTCCATCTCCTTGTTTTTTACGTTTCCCTCTTATTGCTCAATGATTCCTTTTACCTCTTACCTCGATTTCCGCATTTCCCATATCCATATAACAACTGTGTCAACAAGAAACTCGAAAATTCGCGCAAAAATTGGGCTGCACCTGCACCGTTGAGGCAAAAGAACAGCCCGTCAACTTGTACGTTAACAGGCTTTCAGGGTTCTAATTGGAGGAGCAAAAGAGGGCATATACGCAATAAATTATCATCTGATAAGTGGCTGCAGAAACATATCAGGTAACAAAGATGGAAGTTAACATCACCAGTTTCTACATTCCGACTAAATTACTGATGGCATGAATCAGTATCCACGGCCACAGGACTCCTGTACGATAGTATCCATAACCCCAAAAAAATGATGTCAGCATGATAGGAAGCAGAGCAGACCAACCGAGCAGCACCGAGCTGGACGCAGCCAACACATAAATAGGAATATGGCTTACCGCGAACAGGATGGATGTAAGTACGATGGCTGTGACAGGCTTCTTTACCACTCCGAGCAAGGCTTGTTGAAGGACACCTCGATACAGAAATTCTTCGCCGAAAGCGGGCCACACTATAACTGCAAGCAATGTAGCCATACTTTTGGTGGATATACCTTTTATAACGACAAAAGCAATTACATAAAGTAGAACGAATGGAAGTGCGGCGTGTGCCGTTTTCCAGCCAATTATCCTTGGTAACTTTATTCGGTTACAGAGGGCAAGAAGCAATGGAATCAGCACATAGAGAATTAAATACGGCCATCCTACAAGGCCTGTGCCTTCTATCCACTCGTGACGCTGTATTAGGTCGTTTGTAAGGACTTTCCAATTTGCGTTTAACTCGCTCCATAATAAGATTTCACCATCAATAGCTCCCGTATTGATCTGTATCTCCAGCAGCAATATGATAATCGTAACAATTATCCAACCTATAAAAACATATAGCTTCTTAGCGGATAAGGACTGCTCGGATTCACTATGGTCCGTGAAGATATGGATGAAATAGCACGCCAGTAAATACAGAATGAACCCAACAATACTGCTGCGCAAAGCTGTTGCGATTTTTGCACCCATATATAGATTAACAGTGAGCTTACCAATAATAAACACAGCCGACATTGCCAGAAAGAATGGGTTTTTGAATAGATCACAGCTCAGATTCTTGGTTTTATCAAGCATCTGTGTGATGAGATTTTTGCCACAGTCGATTTTCGTTTGACCACCCATTTTTATCCCTCCTACTCATGCTATCTAATCTTTTATAGCAGATGGTTTAGAGGCAGCAGTAAAAGATCTGCTGGAAAAGAGAAATTAGCGAGCGTTACCAGCGACATAGAAACAGAGCATTGGAGAAGGGTAGTTATTAATTCCTGCATATCAATCCCTATTTTCTTTCAGCCACTTTGCCAGTTGGTCAAGGTCGCTGTCCTTTAGTTTCTTGCCTGCATATAGTGTAGTAATCAGACTGGCAAAGGAGTTCCCATGAAATCGCTCCATAAAATCGCCCGTTTCAAATTTCAAGTAATCTTCTTTGCTGAGAAGTGGAAAGCAGGTACGTTCTTTCCCATTTATTTCTGTCCTGATAAAACCGCGCTCCACCAGCCGCAACATAAGAGAGATGACCGTCTGCGCTTTCCATTCTCTTTTGTTTCCAAGCTGCTGCATAATGATATTGGTTGTTATAGGCGGCTCATTTGCCCATACCACTTTCATAATGTCAAACTCCGTATCCGGGAGTTTTTTCATTGTTGCTATTATATCAACTCCTTTTAAGACAATTGCCTACAACGATATTCTACACTTGCCTTAAACGAATGTTAACCCTCTTTAGAAAAATTTTCGGCAATTGTAGAAAATTTTTTTCTTCTTCGAGCCAATCCTACACGAGCGACGCTCTCTACGGTGAACGAAACAGAATAGAGAGGTATACTAAGGTTATGGCAAAAAGTTCGAGTCAAGATGGGATACGAACTCGTGGGCCAATCTGGGATTCGCTTCCGGCTCGCACCACAAATTGTCCAGTCGAACAGACAGAAGGACGCATGGTAAATTGATAGTTAGTGGAAGCGACGCCGTAATCAAAGGAATGCTAATTGATAGAATATTCATTAACCTTCTTTTGTTTCTGTGAACATTCACATTATCCAAGTGAAAAGCTCCGTTCTAGAATTAATTGCTATCTTTTTAAACGCATTATCATATCAGTCAATTTCAATATCCTTTACTGCTGTTAATGCATCCGGGCTTATGATTCTTCCATTTTCAAGCTTTGCAAGCAATATCACTTTAATGGAGTATTTTCTTGGTGGAACTCTGTTGCCTTTATTGTTCTTGTAGTCCCAAACCTCCGAAAAAGAAAGCTTTTCATTCTTATTTAAGGTTACATCGACTTGGGCAGGTAGAGTTTTTTGGGGCAATCTATATACTTCTCCACCATGTTGATTTATAACAAAGATATCAAACTTTTGATTAGACCGGAAATAAAACTCCAAGTCTTCTCCAAAGATGTTATGCAGGAAAAAGTCAAGCTTGACTCCATTGCCTTCCTGCTTGATATCCAACTCCGTATTAAAAAGTCCTGTCACAAATTTTTGGGATTCCTCTTTCATCTGTTTTGACCATTCGTCAAATTCTGAGCTTGCTTTTTCTATTTTCGGCAAAGGCTTAATTTCAACGGGTGCCGGTACAGGACTTATTTCAATAGTGACCTTTTCTTTGTTATTCTTTGTTATAATAAGATGGCCAAAGGGGATTGCCTTTTAGAATTTCTTCCACTTCCTCAAAGCCTGTTTGGAAGGCATAGTTATAGCGGGCTGGCAGCGCGATCTAACTGTTTAAGGGAATCATGCTCTTGGATGTACCTTTTCAGGTTGGGAACGGAAGATATCGTTGCCGATATGCGGGTGTCCAGGTTCACCGAGTCAATGCTATCCAGTACGGCATAGGCTTCACCCATCTCTGCGGGAGACGTAGGCAGGTCAAGCCAGACTCCTTGCCCTTGGCTACCTCTGGTTAGGTATACTTTTAACATGTTGGTTCCTCCAATCGTTTTTATTGAATTCTTAAAAAAGGGCATAAAAAAACAGGCGTATCTTCGCTGTGAAAATACGCCTGCTCATTTATTGAAAATTCCTATTCAGTTGCTTACGAGGGTTCAAA
>JAAYOS010000108.1 GCA_012520195.1 Clostridiales bacterium
AACAATAGTCGCAGCGAATTATTCCTTTCTTAACAACAATCCCAGCAAGTTGTAGCACTCTTAACAACTGTTTCCGCGAATAATACCTCACAAGGTTTACCATAGCGACGTAGCAGTATCTCATAAAACACTAACAAAGGAGTTAACATTATGATGATTGCAAAGCTCGATAGAGACGGATGCATATCCTGCGGTCTCTGCGCAGAAACCTGTCCCGAAGTATTTCGGATGGCCGACGATGGAATTGCCGAAGTCTGGCAGGAAGAAGTACCTAAGGATGTTGAGGACCGCGCCCTAGAGTGCCAGGAAATCTGCCCCGTATCGGTAATCACCGTCGAAGAAGTTTGATGCAACGCTCGCTGCTTAATAACAAATGTCGATGAGCTATGGTTGGGCTCATCGACATTTGTTATTTATGACCTTCTTCATGTTCATGGCCGTATCGATATTAGATAATCATGACTCTTCTCCATGACAGCATCGACATTAGATAATCACGACTCTTTATGGCCGCATAATTTTGACGGCTCTGTGAAGATTTTTGATTTCAACACGTTTGTGGTTTCCCCCAAATTCACCGTCTAGAGTCCATGAGAGAGGTTCTTCACTTTCAAAAACAATGTGTTCGGTATGTGTCAGAGAAATCCCGCTCTGATCGTATTTGCCCTTAGCCAGATCCCTCAGTATCTCGCTTAACTCTGTCATACTCTTCGGCATTTTTACTATCAGAACCTCAAACTTCCCATCTGAAAAATCAACATCTTTCCTGTTCATCTTAAGAACGCCACCTGCCTGCAGAGTGTTCATAACCCCGCCGAAGAGTATCTCGCCGTCGTATTCAAACTCGCTGCTCTTGATGCTTACACTGTGTGGCTTTATTTCATTAATATTCTTAATGCCCTCCAGTAGGTATGCTAGATATCCTACTGCATTCTTTGCTTGTTGGTTAGTCGCGTAGGAAACTTTTGTGAATGCCCCGAAGGAGGCAATATAGGAGAAGTAAGATGTCCCGTTAAACTGACCGATGTCGTGATCACATGGGGTTCCATCAATAGCGATAGAGGTGGCTTTTATTATATTTCTCGGTAAGCCCAGACTTGCAGCGAGATCGTTTGCGGTACCCGTCGGTATGTACGCAATCGGAAATCGCTTTTCGTGTGCCATCATACCGGTAATTACTTCGTTCAGCGTACCGTCACCCCCACAACAGAGTACAACCGAGTACTCTCTATCGAGACTGGCAACGAAATCTATAGCATCATCTTTTTTAGTTGTTGCGTGAACAGTAATATCGTACTCATTTTGTGACAGATGATTGATTATATCAAAGACACCTGTACGTGATCTCATTCGCCCGGCATACGGATTGATGATAACAAGCGCCGACTTCTTTTCATTTTTTCCCATACAGTTATTCATTCCCCATTTACCTAAATCAGATTACTAATTATGTTTTGATAGGATGGATTTTTATGATTTTTTATGATTTTTTATGATGTTTATAGGATATTTACAGGATATTTACAGGATATTGAAAGTCTGATTGAATACTTCCAATATGAAGATGTGAACACATATATCATACGACAATACACAAATAGAATCAAGTATCACTATTCTTACCAGGTATGCAAATATGCGGTCTGTCGCATAAAGCACAAATGCGATATGGGAGTAGTCGGTCCCCCGCATAATGTGTAAAGAGTATGTCATATCATATGCTACATATAGCGCAAAAAATGAGCAAAAATCGAAGTATTGTGTGGATGTAGAGGGAATATTCAGCACTTTTATGCGGAATATGTTATAGAATATGCTGTGTACGATATATCACTCTTAAGTAAACCACACAGAACTCAAGATTCTGCGCAAAATCCGTGATTCTTGTGAATTCAAGTTGTACATCGCTCTTCCCTTCCTTCCACGTCTTACCTATCTTGCCTGTTACTCTGTCCAGTCGCCTCGTTTCCCCGCCTTCCCCGTCTTCCCCGCCTTCCCCGTCTTCCTCGTCTTCCCCGTCTTCCCCGTCTTCCTCGTCTTCCTCGTCTACCCCATCTTGTCTGTCTTCCCTTTCTTCCCCAGCTTGCCTCTCTTGTCTTCCCCGTCTTTCCCATCTGGCGGTCTGCCCATTTGATGCGTCATCCTTTTCGCATTTTTCCCTTTCCCTTTCTTCCTCTCCCCGTTCTCCCCGTTCTCACCGTTCTCACCGTTCTCACCGTTCTCCCCGTTTTCCACGTTCTTCCTGTTCTTACTTCTTTTCCTCTTCGTCCTCCTCTTTTGTCCTCCTCTTCTCGCCCTCTCGATTTTCTCTTCTGGTGATATTATTGTTGACAAATTTCCGGCGATGGAGTAAAATTAATATACCCCTAGGGGGTATGCAAGATAAGACTAAAGTTCAAAGAAGGTTATTAGATTCTAAAGAATGTTTTGGTGCCACAGAGAAGACAACAGGTCATAGAGAAGACTATAGGTCACATAGAAAAGATTATGTAGGTCATTGAGGAGGTAATGAGGTTATTATGTCAGTTGTTAGTGTACCGGAAAGGTGCAAGGGCTGTACCGTAGAGGGAGACTGTATACGTACCACATCGAGGGAAGACGACTTCAAAAAGTCGCTGATATCGAGACTGAATAGGATAGAAGGTCAAATACGCGGCATCCGTGGGATGATCGAAAGAGATGCGTACTGCGACGACATAATCAATCAAGTCTTCGCTGCTCAGTCAGCCTTAAGCGCTGTTAACAAGCTAATACTCGAGAGTCATCTGCGCAGTTGCGTAGTTAAGAAAGTTAAAAATGGAGAAGATGAGATTGTAGATGAACTGATGAAAACAATCGGAAAGCTCATCTAATATGATTTTCTCTCACCTTTTGAAAGGATTGTATTGCTATGATAATCAAACAAACCTTACCAGTCAGTGGCATGTCATGTGCTGTCTGTGCTGGACGTGTAGAAAAAACAGTCGCAGACCTCGATGGGGTCAAGAACTCCTCGGTGAATTTCGCAAGCGAGAGCCTTACAGTGGAGTATGATTCAACTGTCACCTCTCTTGACTTAATAAAGGATGCGGTTGAGAAAATAGGGTATAAAGTCGTTGAGGAAGATAACTCGAGAACTGTCACCATACCGATTTCCGGTATGAGTTGTCAAGCATGTGCTCAGAGAGTTGAGAAGGGCTTGAATGAACTGGAAGGTGTCGACAGTGTCTCGGTGAACCTTCTCACCGAAAAAGCATCGGTGGCATTCAACCCAGAGAAGACCCGACTTTCAATAATAAAGCACAAGATCGACGAACTCGGCTATAAAGCCCTTGAAATCGAACAGGAGGAAATCGTTGACGCCAACAGAGCCAGGCTTGAAAAGGAGTCACGGTCACTTCGTAGAAGGTTCATAATATCGGCAATTTTTGCATTACCTCTGCTCTATATTGCGATGGGGCCAATGATTTACCTGCCGGTTCCTGGATTCCTATCCCCCGATAACTACCCTCTCAGATTTGCGCTCACCCAACTGTTGCTTACTATTCCAATTGTCATAACTGGACGTCGGTTCTATAGTGTAGGTTTCAGAGCACTTTTACAGAGAAGCCCAAACATGGACTCCCTTATCGCATTGGGAACATCAGCAGCGGTTGTCTACAGCCTTTACTCAACAATCCTCATATACCTTGGTGATGGACATGCGGTCCATGGACTGTACTTTGAGTCTGCGGGTGTTATAATATCCCTCATTCTTCTGGGAAAGACACTTGAGGCCATTTCAAAGGGAAAAACCTCAGAGGCGATAAAAAAGCTTATGGGGCTTACACCAAAGACTGCTACCGTTTTACAGGATGGCAAAGAGATTGAGATATCAATAGACGAAGTTGCCGAGGGCGATCTTATCTTGGTCAGACCCGGTGAAAAAATTCCAGTAGACGGAGTTGTAATAGAGGGTTACTCTGCTGTTGACGAATCTATGTTGACTGGCGAGAGCATACCGGTTGAGAAAAACCCAGGCGATAATGTCTATGCGGCATGTATAAACGGAAACGGCTCCATTAAGTTTCGAGCTACAAGGGTGGGCAAAGAGACCGTATTATCCCAGATAATAAAGCTCGTGGAAGACGCACAGTCAGCGAAGGCACCTATAGCGAAAATAGCAGATACAGTCTCAGGGTATTTTGTACCAATTGTTCTGGGGATAGCACTGTTTGCTCTTGTCGCATGGCTGATTGCTGGAGAGACAGTAACATTCTCTCTCACAATATTCATATCCGTCCTTGTAATAGCCTGTCCCTGTGCCCTTGGTCTTGCAACACCGACAGCTATAATGGTCGGCACAGGAAAGGGAGCTGAACTCGGAATTCTGTACAAGAGCGGTGAGGCTCTTGAAATACTGCATAAAGTGGACACTGTTGTCCTCGATAAGACAGGAACAATTACAAATGGTAGACCACAGGTAACCGACTTCGTTGAATCCACAGAGGACGGAATGTCTAAAGAGAGAGTACTCTCGCTTGTTGCCGCTGCAGAAAAGAGCTCTGAACACCCGTTAGGGGAAGCCATAGTACGTTATGCCAAAGAGATGAGTATTACCCTCCCCGAAGTCTCACGATTTGAGGCTCTACCTGGACTAGGCATTGAGGCTGAAGTTGATGGAGTGGTCTTACTTATCGGCAACAGAAGACTGATGAAGGAAAACCAAGTTCCACTAGATGACTATCTACACCACTCCACAAGGCTTGCAGACGAAGGCAAGACGCCAATGTTCATTGCAATCGACAAGCGATTCGCAGGCATTATAGCCGTTGCAGATACCGTTAAAGATAACAGCGCTGCAGCTATAGCAGAACTCCACGAAATGGGAATCGAGATTGTGATGATAACAGGTGATAACCCCAGAACATCGGAAGCAATAGCAAAGCAAGTAGGCGTGAATAAGGTACTCGCTGAAGTGTTACCGAAGGATAAATCTGACGAAGTGAAAAAACTCCAGTCCGATGGAAAGGTCGTCGCAATGGTCGGTGACGGTATCAATGACGCACCTGCACTTGCTCAGGCAGATATAGGTATTGCCATTGGACACGGAACGGATATCGCTATGGAGTCAGCAGATGTAGTGCTCATGAAGAGTGACCTAATGGACATACCAACTGCCATACAATTGAGTTCAAAAACAATCAGAACAATAAAGCAAAACCTCTTTTGGGCATTTGGTTACAACACAGCAGGCATACCTATTGCAGCAGGCCTTCTGCATATATTTGGAGGTCCCCTGCTCAGTCCCATGATTGCTGCTGCTGCGATGTCTTTCAGCTCAGTTTCTGTTCTGCTAAACGCGCTCAGGTTGAAGCGATTCACGAGAGTAAAATAATCGCACGGAAGACTGATGTCAGAGTTTCACTTCTACACATCAAAATTGCACATCATTCTAAAGTGCACATCATTCTAAACAGGACAATCGGCAGCGCTATCGCTGCCGATTGTTTTTATAGCAATACAAAGTTTATCATATAAAGTTTATTAAAAACATATGGTAGTGAGCTCTGCTTCCCCGTTAGAACATTTCAACTGCTTCAGGGTGTTCTCTTACAATTACAGAAAGCGCTTCGGCGTCGCCGCACACTACTAGATCGGGAACAATCTGCAAAATCGAAGCTGGTACTCTCGGTGTTACAGGTCCGAAAAGCGACTTGTATATGATCTCGGCTTTATGTAGTCCGTTTACAACCATCAAGATTCTTTTCGCCTGCGCAATTGGCCGTATGCCCAAGGTGAATGCTTTTTTAGGCACTGCCTCCTCACTACCGAAGAATCTTGAGTTAGCTTTTATTGTCTCCGGCGTTAGATTTACGCAGTTCGTATTCATATGGAAGCAATCGTCAGGCTCATTAAAACCCAAGTGGCCGTTATTTCCTATGCCAAGAAGCTGCAAATCGATTCCACCAAGGGATTTAACCAGATTATCGTAAGCCTCACACTCAGCATGGATGTCTTCGTTTAGGCCATTGGGCAGATGTGCATTTTCAGGGAGAATATCGATGTGGTCTAATAAGTGTTCATGCATGAAATACGCATAACTCTGAGGGTGATCAGCAGGCAAGCCACAATACTCATCTAGGTTTATTGTAGTACACTTGCTAAATGAAAGCCAATCCTCCTCATACCATTTAATTAGTTTCTGATAGATACCTATGGGGGTGGATCCGGTTGCTAGACCAATAACAGAGTTTGGCTTTGTATGGATCTGGGCTGCTATAAAGCCTGCAGCCTTTGCACTCATTTGTTCATAAGTCTCTGAGCATATTATCCTCATGTGTTTCCCTCCGACTGATGAATTCCATCATTATGGGATTTGAGATATGGTAAGCCCTTAATGACAATATTTACTGTAACACTAATTATATTTTTTTTCAATGATTTTATTTCCTTTTTTTGTGATTAGGTAAGAAAGCTAGACAGGGTAAAAGCAGCTAAAACTTTTATCCTATCTAGCCAATCCCATCTTGCTCTAAATATTATTCGGAACCTCCACCTTCTTTTTCCTCAGACTTACCCGACTCCGACTTGCCAGACTCAGACTTCTCTGACTCAGTGTCGATATCAAGCCTGTAAAGAACTCGCCTTCCAGATTTGTCCATATCGGTGAATAGCAGAAACTTTCCATCAGGTGATGCGACAGTGTCCTCTATGGGTGCAGCATTAGGTTTATCCGTCTCAAACTCATAAAGCTTGTTTTTATTTGTAGTGCCTACTACCTCAAATCTTCCAGTCCACTTGCTTCCGCCGCTCTCGCCGCCCTTACTGCCCCCGCTTTCTCCACTTTTCCCATCTACGTTGCCTTCTTTGCCACCATTACCTCCGCCGCTTTCTTCACCGCTACCACTTTTCTCTTCCTTCTTGGGCTCCTCCTTATTAAGTCGATAATAGGACACCCATTTACCGTTTTTGTCAAAGGAAAACCCTTCTTTTTCGAGTAACGCTTCGGTTATATATTTCTTTCCGCCTGAGTTAGCGTCGATTAAGGCAACTCCCTTTCCACTGTCAAATCGAGCTATATAGTCACCGCTTATAAGCGGGTAGATAGTTGCTTCCTTAGCTTCAGGAAATGTTTTGCTTGAGGTGCCGTCACGGTTGATGATCGCGCAGCCTGTTGCGCCTTCCATAGTGACCGTTTTGTATGCTATCCTATTACTGTCGAGCCACCTTGGATATCTTGCAATCTCAGTATCAAAAACACTTTTACCTTTCAGCGCAGGCACAAGTAGAGTCTGGTTCCCGAAATCCAAATCTGACACAAATAAGCCTTCATCGGTCACATAGGTCAGTAAATCTCCTGCTGGTGAAATGTCAATACCTTCGTCTATGTTCTCCAGCAGACTTATTGCTTTTTTAACGTCGTTACTAACACTGTCAAGTATAAGATATTCGGACTTGCCGCTCAGTTTCACAAAAAGATCATTGTTATCCAGCCTCTTAATTACATCAATATTATCCGGAAGCTTTACTGCCTGCTTCATCTCAAGGTCAAATACCAGAGCCCTCTGCTCGCCAATATCCGTCGGACACGTAATTGATATCTTGCTTGTATCCAGAAACACCACATGACTAATATCAAGCTTTGCCGAATCAATAATATCTATCTCAACTCTTCTGGCATCCGAGATATATTCATGTGTCTGCTCCTGTTCCTTATCCTTACCACCGGAATCTTGGTCGTCGCTTTTCTGGGAATCTTTCTCACTTCCTGAGTTCATCGATGAATTTGGTTTTTCGGAAGCATTGCCTTCCTCTTTTGAGTGAGATCCTGAACCTGCGGTGCCACATGATACGAGAATAAGAGATATGAGTAGCGCAATAATGCCTACTCTAAAATTTACTTCAAATAACCACTTGAACTTACAGCTTTTTTCATTTATATTCATATTAATACAAACCTTTACTCTACTTTGTCGGAATTTGTTTGCGAAAATCAGAAAAATCGCAACATTTCTATTTGACTTATATGATAGAATGAATTATGAGAATTTTCCGGAATGTGATCCGAGAATAATAGTTGTGAGACCAGCCGAGCTTAATAAAGCTGGATGAAAAGAGGTTAAGATATGGATGCTATTCAATATAAGGTTTTCCGAATTGACGGTGATTATGCGGTATTAATAACTGCTGACGGCACGCAGAACAGAGTAGCGCGAGCACTGCTGCCCGACGACATCGAGGAGGGTAAATTTCTCATTTACGAAAATTTCGAGTACAGAATCATATAATTTCGATTTGCCGGTTAACAGTCAATATATTTCCTAAGCCCATGCGATTTATTTTGCCTCCCAAAGGCAGAAATCGTATGGCTTTTTATTTTGTATCGTAAAAACAGTGAAGTAATATCTATGTTTCCTTATCGCATCGTTTTTAATTCATACCAGAGTTAGTGGAATATATTTTTTGAAATAACTCAAACTAACATGCGGAGGTGTAAAACATGAATCTAACTTGGTCACAGAAGGAACGGCTGTATCTGGAGGATCTGAAATCGCATGAGCAAATGTGTGTCTCAAAGTACTCTCTCTACGCAAACCAGGCGCAATGTGAACAGCTCAAACAGATTCTTAAAGCAAATGAGATGGTTGAGAGGAGCCACCTAGACTCGATAAACCAACTTCTAAGCGGTACTCTACCCAATACTAGCCAGAGCGGACAGGACCCTCAGCAGAAATATCAGGAGTTTATGAGCACTACACAGGTATCCGGAACCCTTTCTGACAAGGATATCTGCACAGATCTTCTCAACACCGAAAAATATGTATCGAGCACATATGATACTGCAATATTCGAATTTCAGAACACAAATGTCCGCGATGTGCTAAACCATATCCAGAAAGAGGAGCAAAAACACGGAGAAGCAATCTTTCAGTATATGCAGAGTAAAGGGCTTTACAATGTGAAGTAGCTACAGCGACCTTAAAGGGAATCATGCCTGGCTGAAGCAGAGATCATATTACTTCGGGTATATATAGGGATAAACCAAAAGCAAAAATCAGCGGCTGACTTCTGGTCAGTTCGCTGATTTTTGGTACAGTCCAGTATTTTAATATATGTCCGCAAATTTGTCCGCAAATTCAGATTACGCGCGTTTTAACACAGCTCCAGCTTCAGAATTCTTATTCACACAGAAGCTCCTAATAATATCTGCTCTGGTTACTATACCAATAAAGATATCTCTATCATCAATAACGGGTATGAAATTCTGGGTCAATGCGTGGTTGACCAAATCACCAACTGTGGAAGTGATCCTTGAAGGCGGATTGCCGTCTTTGTCCAATATCTCAGAGACACAAACCTTCTCTAGATCTTTTAGATTTATCTTCCTTGTCTTGTCCAAGCGATCATCTACCAAATACCAAAGAAAGTCCCCTTCGCTAACAGTTCCAACATATTGGTTATCCCTGTTGATTACCGGAATGGCGGCATATCCGTGGCTTCGCATTTTCTCCAGAGCCTGACGGAGCGTAAAGTCATCATAGAGGTATGCAACATTCTGTTTAGGTACAAGTAAGTATGCGATGTTCATATCAAACTCCCCCGCGCTTGTTTTTCTTATATTATGATTATACACTCTTTTGCCCCATACATCAATAAATGCAGTGGATTACTTTCGTAGCACGGCCACTTTCGAATGTTGACTTTGGAAAAATGCGGTGCTAATATCAGACTGTAATTGAAACTCACTTTGGATTCTTTGAGGAGGCACCATGATAATCGCAGGAATGCAAAAACTCACACTGCTAGACTATCCCCATAAAATAGCCGCTACCCTGTTTACTCTGGGGTGCAACTTCCGCTGCCCGTTTTGCCACAATGCGCCTCTCGTGACTGCTGCCAGTGATACACCGTTGATTTCGGAGATGGAAGTACTGGCTTTTCTTGAGAGTAGAATAGGTATTTTAGACGGTGTATGCATTACAGGCGGGGAACCACTTATGCAGAAAGACATCGCCTCTTTCATCCAGAAAATAAAGTCCTTGGGTTTTCTTGTAAAGTTGGATACAAACGGGAGCTTTTATTCTTCACTGAAGGCACTAATCGACGATAGACTCGTTGACTATGTGGCCATGGACATAAAAAACTCACCGGAGAAATATGAAGTTACTGCTGCTTCATCCGGTATGCTCTCCGAAATAGAAAAAAGTGTGGCACTGCTGCTTGAAGGGCATGTAGAATATGAGTTCAGAACGACCGTTGTTAAGGAGTTTCACACACAACGCGACTTCGAATCAATTGGGCGCTGGATAAAAGGCGCAGATCTTTATGTGCTTCAAAACTTTGAGGACTCAGAGAATGTTATACAGAAAGGACTAAGTAGCGTGACAAAAGAAACACTGGTTTCATACGCCAATGTTCTATCCGAGCACGTGTCCCGTGTAGAAATTCGCGGTGTCTAGCATATACTAGCACATAAAGGTTCAATTACTATTTGTATATATTGTATACTACGAAATTAATAAACACAATATATTGTGTTTTAATCTTGACATCGCAAAATCAGCAAGTTATAATGATTACACTGACCACGTCACATCTTGTCACTAGCTGTCAGTTTATTACTACATAAGTTTCCGTAGCTCTAAATTACACTTGAATTCATAAATACATAGATTCATGTTTATGGGTGGAGAATATCTAAGGATAATAGGAGGACTATTCAATGTACCAGGTGATTAAACGGGATGGAAGTATTGTAGAGTTTAGCATCACAAAAATTGCAAACGCAATACAAAAAGCATTCGATGCACAGGAGAAACAGTATAACCCCGACATAATTGATTTTCTTGCTCTTAAAGTAACATCCGATTACCAGGATGAAATTGTAGACAACAAGATAGGCGTAGAGAGTATTCAGGATAGTGTTGAGCGGGTACTGGTACAGGCAGGCTATGCCGATATTGCCAAGGCGTACATCCTCTACAGAAAACAGAGAGAAAAAGTCAGAAACGCAAAGTCTACCTTCCTTGATTACAAGGAACTCGTAGACAGCTACGTGAATATTGAGGACTGGCGCGTAAAGGAAAACTCCACCGTTACCTATTCGGTTGGTGGACTTATCCTCAGCAACTCTGGAGCGATTACTGCAAACTATTGGCTGTCAGAGGTATACGACGAGGAGATCGCAAATGCTCACAGAAACGCCGATTTGCATATACACGACCTCTCTATGCTCACAGGTTATTGCGCCGGCTGGTCACTTAAGCAGCTAATTCAGGAAGGGCTTGGAGGCATCGAGGGCAAGATCACATCCTCCCCTGCCAGCCACCTCTCTACATTATGTAACCAGATGGTAAACTTCCTTGGTATTATGCAAAACGAATGGGCGGGCGCACAGGCCTTCTCATCATTCGACACATACCTCGCACCTTTTGCTAAGGCTGATAATCTCGACTACAGAGAAATCAAGCAATGCATACAGTCATTTATTTACGGTGTTAACACTCCCAGCCGTTGGGGAACACAGGCTCCCTTTACCAATATCACTTTGGACTGGACTGTTCCAAAGGACCTCGCTGACCTCCCTGCAATCGTGGGCGGCAAGGAGATGGACTTCACATACGGTGACTGCAAAAAAGAGATGGATATGATAAATAAGGCGTTCATAGATATTATGATTGAGGGTGACGCCAACGGACGCGGCTTCCAATATCCAATCCCCACCTACTCCATCACTAGGGACTTCGATTGGAGCGACACCGAAAACAACCGCATGCTCTTTGAGATGACTGCAAAATACGGAACACCTTATTTCTCAAACTATATTAACAGCGACATGGAACCTAGCGATATCCGCAGTATGTGCTGCAGGCTGCGTCTCGATCTACGTGAGCTCCGCAAAAAGGGCGGCGGCTTCTTCGGCAGCGGAGAGAGTACCGGGTCTATCGGAGTTGTCACCATCAACATGCCACGTATAGCATATCTGGCTAATGATGAGAAAGACTTTTACAAGCGTCTAGACAAACTCATGGACATCGCTGCACGCTCACTAGACACAAAGAGGCGTGTTATAACCAAGCTCATGGAAGCAGGCCTGTATCCCTACACAAAAAGGTATCTAGGCACATTCGAGAATCACTTCTCTACCATCGGACTCATCGGCATGAATGAAGCCGCACTAAACGCAAACTGGGTCGGTGTAAATATGCTTGATGAGAGAGCACGCCAGTTTACAAAGAACGTGCTCAACCACATGAGACAGCGCCTTGTCATCTACCAGGAGATGTACGGTTCACTGTTCAACCTAGAGGCAACACCTGCAGAGTCAACCACTTACAGACTCGCTAAACACGATGTCTCTCGCTATCCAGACATAATAACCGCATCCAACAATCCTGAAGAGGCACCTTATTATACTAATAGCTCACATCTTCC
>JAAYOS010000109.1 GCA_012520195.1 Clostridiales bacterium
CAATAAGATATAATTCGGAAAAGTGATACGAAATATGCGGTCAGACGCATACTCTGCAAAGAGGGAGACACATATAATGCGAAAAATGCGCAGAAATCGAAGTAATGTGTGAACGGTGAAGAGGAAAACGCCTCATTTATGCGGTATACGTTATAGAATATGCCGTGTACGATATAGCACCCCGAGAGAATCCACACACAACTCGAAATTCTGCGCAGAAACCGCGATTTTTCCCGCAGAGGTACACATTGCTCAAGATTTTGCGCAAACTCTGCATCCTTGCTCCTAGCACTCAGTGTGGCGGTCATCACTCGCCTCTCGTGGGCCTATTTATTTCTCTTCTTGTGTTTCATTTAATATTACAACTCGCCCTTCAATGCAGCAGCTTTAAGATATCTCACTTTCCATATACGATGGTCTGCATCCCTGGTCCTCTCGAACCTCGGGGAAGAGCCGTAAACCCTAGTCGTTTGTATAGTTTAACATGCTCCTTAACCGAAAAAAGGCTTACGACGCCGACAACACCTGAGGGGAGCATGTGCTCAACGCACTGGAGAGAATATGTGACTAATGCAGACGCTATACCGAGGTTCCTGTACTCGGGCATGACCATAACATCGCATAAGATAAATACAAAAATGCCATCACCCACAACGCGAAGCATCCCAACAACATTGTCATCTACCACTGCCGATAGATTCAGTAGAGACCTGGCCAGCGCGGTCTTTATCATATCCGGTTCAAGGATGGGCAAATCACAGCTTATTCGCAATGTCTGCATATCTGCCATTGTCAGCATGTTCTCATATATCTTAAGCTCCATTAAACTCCTCCACGTGCTAAAAAAGAAAATAGTCGCACCTTCGACATGTTCTCCATACTTCCGGACAAATTTAGTATTATTATAGTCTAATGTGCAGAATAATTCAACAATAACCTACTTAATAGGCCATCTATGCGCTATTCAATATATATATGTCAGGTTGTTTTTCAAGCCAAGGGCTTGTAATACAGCATTAAATAGTATAAAATGTTCATACTGAAAATGCAAAGCTTCAAAGAAATTTAATGGAAGGTCCTCCGCCCGATAAGGTATGCAGCCTTATCCGCGCGGCAGATGTTCCTTTTATGACTATAGGGGGGAGACCTGTGCGGATTGATCTTGATAAAGGATTTCTGGAGATTTCTCCGGAGGTTATTACGACCATTAGTGGTTATGCCGCTACAAACTGCTTCGGCGTTGTTGGCATGGCAGCGGCTTCGGTTGGAGACGGCTTTGTAAGACTTCTCAAGAAAGAATCAATATCCCGCGGCGTACGTATAACAACCGATGAAGAGAATAAATCTGTTACCATTGAACTGCACATAATTGTTCGGCACGGTGTGAATATATCCACCATATGCCGCTCTATCATACATGAGGTGCGATATATCGTGGAAAACCTCACCGGGATTAAGGTCAAAAGCGTAGACATCTGCGTTGACTCAATTATGAGTGACTGACCTTTCCCCGAAAAATAACAAAAAACTCGGGGGTGCTTCGAACCTATGGCGCATATAGATGGCACAATTTTCAAGCGGATGATTATGAATGCATCTGCTGCAATCGAAAATAACAAGCAGCCAATAAATGAATTGAATGTTTTTCCCGTACCAGACGGTGACACCGGGACAAACATGTCACTTACAATAAATGCTGCTACTCAGGAATTAACCACTACTACGTCGGCCAATATCGGTCTTGTCGCTGATACGGTCGGGCGGGCAATGGTACGCGGAGCCAGGGGCAATTCAGGTGTAATACTTTCACTGCTTTTCCGCGGATTTGCAAAACACATCAAAGACATGAAAGAGATAGACGGCGCAGCATTTGCCGCAGCTATGCGCAATGGTGTCGACGCGGCTTATAATGCTATCATGAAGCCATCCGAAGGCACGATCCTAACAGTATCTCGTGTCTCCTCTGAGCAAGCAATTGAAGTTGCATCGGAAAACCCCGACGCCGACTTTGTCCTCAGCGAGATGCTGACATTTGCAAACGACGCCCTTGCCAAGACTGTGGATCAAAACCCTGTTCTCAAAAAGGCAAATGTAATCGATGCAGGCGCAAAGGGCTTCTGTGTCATACTTGACGCAATGAATCGAGCTCTCAAAGGGGAGACTATCAGTTCCTCAGCTGAGGTTACAGACGAAACCTCCGATGCGGCTGATTTCTCCAGCTTTAATGCTGAGGACATAAAGTTTGCATACTGCACCGAGTTCATCGTTAACATTGAAAATAAGGATAACGGTCACGACCTCTCAAAGATTGGTGAGTTTAATAAGCTCCGTGCCGTCCTTGACTCTATCGGCGACAGCCTTGTCTTCGTCGAAGATGACAACATCATAAAGATTCATGTTCACACGAACAACCCCGGCAAGGCAATTGAGGAGAGTCTTAAATACGGCTACCTCAGCAGTATTAAGATAGAGAACATGCGCGAACAGCACACCGAGAAGGTTATTATCACCGGAAAGGACCCTGTCCGTCCCGGCGAGAGATACATCGCACCTTCTGAGAAAAAATATGGAATGGTTGCGGTATGCTCTGGCGAGGGCATCGAAGCTGTATTCCGTGACATAGGCGCCGACAATATTGTCCAAGGTGGACAGACAATGAACCCGAGCACCGAGGATATACTTCGCGCAATAGATGCGACTCCTTCAGACATCGTGCTTGTTTTTCCAAACAACAAAAACATAATTATGTCTGCGGAGCAGTGCGTAGCAATGTCAGAAAAAACTGTTGTGATAATCCCCACAAGGACTGTTCCCCAGGGAATCGCTGCAATTTTAACCTTTGACCCCGATCTCGAGATCAATCAAAATCGTGAAGCAATGATCGAGGCAATATCGGAGGTCCGTACTGGTCAGATCACTCATGCCTCCCGGGACAGCCTGTTTGACGGAAAGCGCATCAAAGAGGGTGACTATCTGGGCATTCTGGATGGAGAGCTTATTACAAACAACAAGCTTATTAACTCAACTATCCGCAGATTAGCACGTGAAATGTCAAAGAAGCCCACTGAATTTTTGACTATCTTCTATGGCTGTAATGTGACAGAAGAAGAGTCAAATGAGGCATATGAGATATTCCAAAAAGAATTTAAGTCTGCAGAGATCAATATGCTACCGGGCGGACAGCCTGTGTACAGCTATCTGATTTCAGCTGAGTGATAGACAAACCAGCTGCATTTGTCGGAATGGAGGATTGTATGGATCTCACCACCGATATACGCTACATTAAGGGAGTAGGAGAGAAAAAGGCTAAGCTGCTAAACAAGCTTGGCCTTTTTACGATAGGTGATTTAATCTCATACTTCCCCAGAGCATATCAGGATAGAACAGAGATAAAAAAGATTTCAGAACTTGAGCTTGAAGCCGCTGTTTGCATTGAGGCAACCCTTACTGGCACCCCAAGGCTAAACCACATACGACGTCAGTTAAACATCCTGAAATTTCAGGTGTCAGACGGTACCGGAATACTTGACGTTACCTACTTTAATCAACCCTGGATGAAAGACAGGCTTAAAGCCGGTGAGACATATGTCATTTACGGAAAAGTAAGTGGAAATCTGCTCCGCCGCGAGATGGTTAACCCGGCTATAGAACCTCTTGACAGCCTACCACGCCTAACGCGGCGCATCAAGCCCGTTTATCGCCTTACGGCTGGTGTGGGCCAACAGTTCATTTCCGATGCAATCGAGAGGTGTCTAAAACTTATTGATAACAACCTGCCAGAACCGCTTCCCGAATCAATAAGGCAAAAGAATAATCTCGCACACGCACGATTCGCGTATGAAAACATTCATAATCCTTCTTCGAAATTCGCACTGTTAGCAGCAAGAAAGAGATTCATCTTCGAGGAGCTGTTTACGTTAACACTTGGCCTGCGCCTAATGGGTTCATCAGACATCTCGATAGGAAAGAAAATACCTGCACCCCCTCTCGATGATTTCACACAGCACCTTCCGTTCAGTCTCACCTCTGCACAGAAGCGTACAATACAGGAGGTTTTCGACGACATGAACTCGGGCCGCTCCATGAGCCGACTGGTCCAAGGTGATGTGGGATCGGGCAAGACTATTGTGGCTGCCGCAGCATCCTGGGCAGTTGCCACAATCGGCCATCAGACCGCTTTCATGGCGCCGACTGAAATCCTCGCTACACAGCATTACGAATCGTTAGAGCCACTCTTTGCAAAATATGGATTCCGAACCGGTCTCCTAACTGGACAAATGACAGCTAAGCAGAAGCGTGAGATAAGGGAACTCATTAAGTCGGGGTACTACCAACTGGTTATTGGCACACACGCCCTTATCACAGATAATGTTGAATTTCAGAGCTTAGGATTGGTCATTACCGATGAGCAGCACAGGTTCGGTGTCCGTCAGAGGGCTGCCCTCACAGCAAAGGGGGACATACCCCATACACTGGTTATGTCTGCAACTCCAATTCCACGAACTCTTGCTCTAATTCTGTACGGTGACCTCGATATTTCAGTGATTGATGAGCTGCCCCCGGGTCGAAAACATATCGACACGTACGCTGTAGATGAATCAAAACGTGAACGGGTATACAAATTTATCCGCCGCCTTGTTTCAGAAGGCAGACAGGTGTTTATTGTGTGTCCACTTGTCGACGATCCCGAAGGCCTTGATGACGGGCGTAAGGCGGTAGAGGCCTACGCAAAACAACTTTCCGATGAAGTGTTTAGTGATTTGCGCGTCGGTTTTATTCACGGCCGCCTAAAGCAAAAGGACAAAGACGAGGTAATGAGAAATTTTGCGGACAGCGAACTCGATATCCTTGTCTCCACTACCGTAATAGAGGTGGGTATAAACGTGCCCAATGCATCGCTTATGGTGGTAGAGAACGCTGAGAGGTTTGGACTTTCCCAGCTCCACCAGCTCCGTGGAAGGGTTGGACGTGGAAGCCACAAATCCTACTGCATTCTGATGTCCGACTCAAAATCTGAGGCAAATCTCGCACGCCTGAAAATAATGACAAAGACATCGGATGGTTTTGTCATCTCCGCCGAAGACCTCAAGCTCCGCGGCCCCGGTGACTTTTTTGGTGACAGGCAGCATGGACTGCCTAAGCTAAAAATAGCAGATCTGGCAGATGATGCAGAGATACTGAAAGAGGCGTCGGATGCTGCAATTGAGCTCATTGATAGAGACCCTGAGCTTCTATTGCCCGAAAACCGCGCGCTGCGTACCGCTGTGTTTGAAATGATCGAGAAGTTCCGCTCCTAGCCCCATTCCCCAAAAAAACATGTATTAGGTTGTTCTTTCATATATATGGATAGAAACACAGTCTTTTTGGACGTTTAGATTTCTTATCTGAGGAAGGAATGACCGAGTTGAGAGGAAAACCAGTATTTCAAAGATTACCACGCCGGCTACGCCGAGGCCGGGTTAGACTTGGGTTCGTGTTGCCGAAATTGCTATTTCTTTTGCTGGGAGCGCTTGTACTACGCCTTTTTTTTACACTATTGGGCCAGAGCAGCTTCCTTTGGGAAAGGATAGACACAGACTTTTTTGAATCGGTCCTCTCTTCCGAGCTCTGGAGTTCAAGAAGCACTGAAGTATTAAATCCAAACACAATATGTCTAGCACAGTCTGCTGTATTGACAAGCCTTCCTGCCTATGAGTTCCGGATGGCCGCTGATGACGAGTTTGACGGTGAGTTCTCCCCTTTCGGTATTGAAACTTGGGGAGAGCTCAAAAACACAGATGCAGAGGATGCTTCATCCGGTGAAGTATCAGAAACTACTGCCCTGGGTGATTCAGTTGATAGTATCAGTTCAGGCGACGAAAGTTTGCAAAGCTCAGATACCGATTCGAATACAGAGAACAGTTCAAGTGTGGAGAATGATCCAAACGTACGCTCGGTGACAATTATACCCTCCTCCCCTGCCGGGTACGATTATGGAGAGGGTGTCTATATAAAAAACGAGACCGATTACAGCATAGACGTTGGTTCATACCTAAATAGAAAACCAAAGCTAGATTTGACTTCGGACGATCCGGTAATACTGATAATTCACACACATGCAAGTGAGGCTTATTATCCTGATGGTGAAGATATTTATGTACCGACGGATACTGAACGTACTGATGACAAAAACTATAATGTAGTGAGAGTCGGTGACGAAATTACTGAGCTCATTGAAGAGCATGGCTATGGTGTGATTCACATACGGGATATCTTTGATTACCCCTCATATTCGGGATCATATACAAGGACACTGAAGGTAATAGAGTCGGTGCTTGAGGAGAACCCAACTATACAAATCGTCATTGACATTCATAGGGATGCAATGGTCTCAGCCAGCGGTTCAACCTACCGCACTATCACTGAGATTGAGGAGGAAATGGCCGCACAAATACTGTTGGTGGTAGGCACTGACGAAGGTGGACTCAAACATCCGAACTGGCGTGAAAACCTAACTCTTGCTGTACACCTGCAGAAGCGCTTGACCGAGGACTACCCGCTTCTTGCCCGCCCAATCAATCTGCGATCGGAGCGATTTAACCAGCATGCTACCTTCGGCTCGTTTATTCTTGAGGTTGGAACAAGTTCAAACACACTGAAAGAGGCACTTTATTCAGCTAGGCTGTTTGCTAGTTCTTTCTGCAATTTGCTTGATGCAATTGCGTCGGAGCAATAAATCGACAACTAAGATATAATTTTTTGAGCATAATTCGTATTATGTTACATGAATCTGCAAATTGGACTTTTTTTCGACATAATGCTTGTATTTTAGCGCTAAAAAGGGTAATATGAGAATGATAAGAGCCACCTAAAAAAGGCCCACTGATACTGACTTAGGAGGATGTTTAATGAGCAGATCCGATACCGAAAATCCGATAACTGAAAACCTGCTTACTGAAAACCTGCTTACCGAAAATCCACTTGTAGGAGAGCTTAGCATAATTGGATTGAAAGGTTCCAAGGATTTTGTAAGCAAGGTTGACTACTATCTGCGTGAGTGGAGGAACCATGACGGCACGTTCATAACGAAAGCCGCATGTCCACGATTCGGAACCGGCGAAGCCAAAGGTATTATCTATGAAACTGTTCGCGGCCATGATGTCTACATTTTCTGTGACTGTTTCAATTACGGTGTACATTATAACATGTTTGGCATGGAAGTCCCCATGAGTCCAGACGACCACTTTCAAGATCTCAAGCGAATAATTGCCGCTGCAGGCGGAAAACCGCGCCGCATAACAGTGATTATGCCGATGCTCTACGAAGGACGCCAACACAGAAGGGGTGCTAGAGAATCCCTTGACTGTGCCCTGGCACTCAACGAACTCGTGAGTATGGGTGTAACAAATATTATCACATTTGATGCTCATGATGCGAGAGTCCAGAACGCTATCCCCTTAAGTGGCTTTGAGAATGTTACCCCCAACTACCAGATGATCAAGGCTCTCCATAACACAGTCGAAGATTTTTCATTTGACTCAGACGAAGCAATAATCATTTCCCCTGATGAGGGCGGACTCAATCGTGCTATGTACTACTCATCGGTGCTCGGCCTGGATCTCGGAATGTTCTATAAGCGCCGCGACTATTCAACAGTCATCAATGGAAGAAACCCAATTATCGCACATGAGTATCTCGGAAATGATGTCTCCGGTAAAGATGTTATAATTATCGACGACATGATCTCATCGGGCGACTCAATACTCGATATCTGCGAGAGAATGAAGGGTGCCGGAGCAAGAAGGGTGTTCGCATTCATAACATTCGGTCTCTTTGCAAACGGGTTTGATAAGTTTGACCAGGCATACGAGGCAGGTATGTTCAACAAGATATTCACCACAAACCTCATATATGTACCTGAAGCACTGGAGAAGCGTGAATGGCACACAACTGTCGATATGAGTAAGTTTATAGCCCTCATTATCGATACACTTAACTATGATAACTCGATAAGCAAGCTACTAAACCCAGCCGAAAAAATTAACCTACTCCTAAACAAGGAGAGTAACGGTATAGGTGGAGATGAGGATCTAGATTCGGAAAGCTACGAATAGAGAAAAAGTTTCGCCTATCATATAAACGGAGATGTGTCATTTGACATATCTCCGTTTTCTTCGTTAGCGCCTAATGGGTAGAGTCCTTAGTTTCTTATCGGTGACTAAAGATCATTTTCCTTTATTAGAGTATGAATATCGGCGCAGAGCTCTTCGGCCGCCTCAACTGAGACACTTTCAGCAATGACCCTTATAGCCTGCCTTGACGAATCAGGGGAAACATGGACCCATCCCTCTCTCATCGGAAACCTGATTCCATCCCCAAGTTCCCGTCTGCTTGAAACAGCGGAAAGAGTACGCATAAGCTGCCCCCTGTCACCTGCAAATTGATAGTGCCTCGATACTACTTGGAAATCAGGGATTTCTTTACACAGTGATACTACCTTTTGACCTGTCTTACATAGATATCCACATAGCTTTATCGCTGCAATCAAAGCATCTCTAAGGAACAAACTATCGCCCACATGTTCCCAATAATCGTCATCCCTGCCTCGTCGCGCAATCCTTGCATTCTCCCGCACTGCAATCATCTCCAAAACTTGGGCGGCATCAAAGGATACCGAACACACTTTGTGTCCCTCTCTGAAGTGGACAAGCAGTAACAGTGCTGCGATTGTATCCCCTCCAAGCCTATTGCCTTCCTCGTCGACCACGTACAGCTTTGTCCCGTCATTACTAACACTGAGCGTAAAATAATCATTCGAAGTGTGGTCAATACCACCGCTCCTTTCGAGAACAGAGCGGAGCATCCTACCTGGTAGGTTATCTGCCTGAATTCGCACCTTTACAGCCCTACCGGCTACCATCCTTTGCAATTCAGTCTCGTATGCCAAAGCAGTACCGATGGCAAATCTGTCTGAACCAAAACGTATTTTACCCTGAGTTGGCGTCGCTGACCTCACAGCCGTATTCAATTTTCTTTCGATATCATGTGATGGAGCTGTTCTCGCTCTTCCTGCAAAGCGTATCCGAATCTGCTCGCCTGCTTCTTCAACAAATACCGACATTGCTGCTCCATATAGATCTCCTGCAAAGGAAGCTTCAGCGAAAAATCTTGAGTCATTTCTAATGACATCTGCCCCGGCGGATCGAATACCGCAGGAAATCGCCTCTGATAGCGCTTCTGCTTTTTTCCCGGGACCGCATCCCATTGCTACAACCCCCTCGCTACCAAGCGCAAAACCAATGCGGAGGCAGATTTCCGGTGAGAGGTCTGTTAAATCACCCTTCAGTTCTCCTGGGGAGGCGAACGGGAGCTCTCCCCTACCCCCGTGTTCGGAATATATACTCCACTTCCCCGAACCGCCCCGCTTAACTCTCAGTCCGGGCCACACCTTAACACCAGGGGACAGTGAGACAGAGTCCTCTACTTGCGAGTTCTCTCCAATCACACAACCTTCGCTGATTACTACATCACAACCAATCGTTGAACCCGTGCAGAGCACAGCCCCTCTAATCTCAGCACCTCTGAGGATATTGGCACCGTTGAGAACCGAATACTCGACGGTTGCTCCTGAGCCGATACTACTGTTGCTACCCACCACAGCATACGGGCCGATTACTGCGCCACGGCTTATGCGAACATTCTTTCCAATATATACCGGAGGTTCAAGTATGACACCTTCCGCGATCTCTGACTCTATCCAGTATCCCTCAGCTTGCATCTTCCCAATATCTATATCCGCTTTGCCGGACAGTATATCAAAATGGCAATCCGCATAGGCCTCATTGTTCCCAATATCACACCAATAACCGTCAACAACAACGCCATATAGGTCTGCACCTTCACTTAACATCTCACGAAACACATCTTTTGCAAAGTCAACCTTGACCCCTGGCTTTATCCTGTCCAACACCCTAGGACTGAGAATATAGATTCCGGTGTTTACTGTATCGCAAAATACTTGACTCCATGAGGGCTTCTCAATAAATCGTTCGATCCTTCCGTCCGGCTTAGTCATTACAAGCCCGTATTCCAGCGGCTTTGGATGTCTATAAAGCACAATAGTTGCTTCGGCCCTGCTCTCACGATGTCGCTCAATACAAGCTGAGAGATCAATGTCACATATCGCATCGCCCGAAATTACTAGAAAGTCGTCATCCAGGAACTCTCTTGAGAGAGCAACACTACCCGCTGTACCGAGTGGCTCATCCTCAATTGAGTAGCTTAGGTCAATTCCATCCGGCGGATTCTCCTCAAAGTAACGAATGATTTGATAGGGCATATACTGTAATGTAGCCCTAACCTCCCCTATCCCGTGGTTCCGAAGCAGTTTGAGGATGTGTTCCATTACCGGTCTATCAAAAACCGGGATCAGCGGCTTTGGACAGCCGATACTCATCGGGTGTAGTCTTACGCCTCTTCCTCCGGCCATAATTACTGCTTTCATGAAATCTCCCTTCTATATGACAAAAATAATCAGTGCGGCCATCCGCACTGATTATTATAGTCCCCCATAGAAGGTTTTTATTCGAGCTCATCCAGGGACAGGCTAAAGCTTGGCAAAAAGTGCTGAAGAAAATAGTCCAGTTCCGGTAATTCCATGTTTTTTAGGGTCTCATAGACCTGTTCGCTAGCCTTCTTGAACTCATTATTCCCAGTCTTCAGCTCTTCGACACACTTTATATACGCAGCAAGTTTGTCGGCTGCTTTGACAAGGATCATGACATCCTCATCGGTTTCCTCAAATACGAGGGGTCTGTATGTCTCTTGCATTCCCTTAGGGAGGTAGGTCATAAGCTGTTTCTTAGAAAGGCGTTCCACTTCTTTGTAGTCCCTCATGATAGAGGGGTTGAAGTACTTTACCGGTGTGGGCAGATCCCCCGTCATTATCTCGGAAGCATCATGGAAGAGAGCAGCTGCCGCACAGGCATTGGGGTCTGCCGGCTGCCCCAGAACATCACGCCTTATTACCGCAAGTGCGTGAGCAAGAACAGCAACCATGTGTGAGTGCTCTTGTACATTTTCCTGCACAACGTTTCTCATAAGACCCCAGCGCTGGATATATTTCATACGTGATATCAACGCGAAAAAGTGCAAACCGCTCATATTCTCCACCTTTCAACGTTTTTGGATACATTTTTTCTCAGTTCTTTCTTTCCTATATCCCATCATGAGTCGATATACTTCGAGAATAGTTTCTCAAGCCGTCGGCTCCAGAAAGCCATGAGTAAAGCTGGCATCGTAATCAACAAAATGGGAAGAAGCCAAACAACGATAGCTCCTCCTACAAGCAATACCATAACGAAGATAGTACTAAACAGGTGCCTTATGCTCATTAGAGCAGAGTTTTTTATTATTTGGCGAAGGTTGTTGTTAAACCTAACGATTTGGGGTATTCCGTACAAAAATACGGATATTAGGAAAAATGCAATCAGGTAGTGAGCATACTGCAGTACATAGCTCCATGTCGCATCGCTAATTGCACGCATAATTCTGATGTCTTGCCAGATCAGGATCCCTGCCGCAGCAAGAATAATCCAGAGTATTGTCGACTGTTTAAAGTTTTTTCGAAAGCCTTCCCAAAAGGTGCTAAATAGGTAACCTTCCTCACCGAGAAGAAACTTCCTTGTTGTATGGTACAGAGCACTTGTCGAAGCACCGATCGTAAGTAGCGGGATGCAAAAAAGGATCCACAAAAGACTAAGCAACACATAGTTCAGTATGCCGCGTAGTAAAGCCATAAACGGGTTATCCCATCGAAGCATTATGTTCCCCTACCCTCTCATAATCGCTGTCCGTCAAGTTTCTTCTTCCATACTGAAGCTACTCTTTAACTCCTCCAAGTGTGATTCCCTTAATAAAGTACTTCTGGAAGAATGGATAGAGGATAATAATAGGCACAGTACCTACAACCGCTATAGCCATTCTAATTGAAACACTGGGGATCTTCATGCCTACAGCCGCGGAACTACCCATCGTCATCAAAGCCTGTGCATTCATTAGAATGCTGCTAAGCATAACCTGGAGACTGTATAGCTTAGTGTCGGTAATGTAGTACAGTCCGTTTATCCAGTCGTTCCAGTATCCCAGTCCTATCATAAGCCCAACCGTTGCTAAAATCGGTTGTGAGAGAGGCAACACAACACGAAAGTAGATGTGAAGCTCGTTTGCACCGTCGATTTTTGCTGCCTCAATAAGAGCCGGATGGATATTCTGAGTAAAGTAGTTTTTCATGATTACGATGATAAATCCATTCATAACTAGATTCGGAAAAACCAGTGCCCAAATTGTGTTCTTGATTCCAAACAGGTTGTTCCACATCATGTAAGAGGGCACTATTCCTCCGTTAAAAAGCATTGTGAATATTACAAAGAAACTCATTATCGATGCCCGTTTATAATCCCTTCTGGACAGAACATATGCCAACATTGGTGCAGTAAGCAGGCTAAGCGTAGTTCCAAATACCGTTATAAACACGGATATCGAAACCGCTCTAAGAATGTTCGCGCCATTTGTAATGAACAAATACTCGTATGCGTATATACTCCACTTAGAAGGCCAGAACTTGTAGCCTGTTATAGTTAATGTAGACTCGTCGGTAAATGAACCGGAGATAAGAAGAACAAAGGGAAGAATTGCGCATAGTGAAAAGATTATAAGAATGATATGTATAACTATCTGCTCGATCTTGTCGCCCCTGGTCATGAGACCTCTTTCATCCATTTGCTGCCTCCCCCTTTCTAAAACATCGCGTTGTCCGGATCGAATTTACGGACAATCCAGTTTGCGGTCAATACCATCGTGAGTCCAACCATTGATTGGTAGAATCCTGCTGCAGACGCCATACCAATGCGGTTGAGTTGCGTCAGCATACGATAGACATATGTATCAATCGTCTGTGTCACCTCAAACAGCATACCGGAGTTCATCGGTACTTGATAGAAAAGTCCGAAATCTGAGTAGAATATGCGACCTATCTGCATAATCAACAGAGTGATTATTGTGGATTTCAACATCGGAAGTGTCACGTGGAAGAGCTGCTGAACCTTATTTGCCCCGTCCAGAGATGACGCCTCATAGAGATTTCTATCAATACTGATTATTGACGACATATAAATTATTGAGCTATATCCGAGCCCTTTCCATGTATTGATACCAATAAGGGCAAAAGGCCAAAATTTCTTGTTAGTATAGAAGTTTACGACTTTGTCACCAAAAAACGTCTTTGTGATATAACCCGCTTCATTACTGAGAAAAGCGAGTCCAATATATGCAACGATTACATAAGATATCAACTGGGGTAAAAGGATCGATGTCTGATAGGTCTTCAATAGCCTCTTTGACAAGAGGTTTGCAAGGCAGAGACCCACTGCAATTCCAACTATATTACCGATTACGATGAATGCGCCGTTATATAACAACGTATTTTTCGTTATGAGCCAAGCGTCAACCGACTTAAAGAGAAATCTGAAGTTGTCCAGACCGCACCACGGACTTCTAAGAATACCTACTCTGTAGTCAATGTTCTTAAATGCTATGAATAGCCCTGCCATTGGAAAGTAATTATTTATCAAAAGATAAAGGGCGCCCGGTAAAATCATAAAATCCAGAGCATTTAGAGATCTGTTGCGATAAAGGATGTGCGCGGCTCTGATAATGATCAAGAGACCGAGCATTGCGAGAGCTGTCAACCCGAAGGCGGGCTCAACCTTCTTTGCACCCTGCATTACGTTTGTCATCTGTGTCGCGGAAAGAACTGCAAAGCCCATCTGAAGAATTCCGGCAAACAACAGTAGTATTCCACCGGTCTTGCCCTTCATTTTTTTGAAGGTAATCGCAATGCAGATAGTGAGTATATTAAGAACCAGCGGAATATAAAGCATTGGTACAGGAGAAACGCTCACAGTACCATTCATGATCTTCGCGCCTGTCAAAAACAGATAGCCTGCAAAGCCGTACATACTATTCCTATGTGAATACTGTGCAAATGGCAACAGGAAGCATAGTGCTGAAATAACTGCTAGAGCTATAACATCAAAGAGTACGCTTCTGTCTGCAGGCAACAGCGTGACTTTCTTCTTTTCGTTCATCGTGAGATCTCCTTATAGATCGGGGTTACCTATTTGTTTATGTGAATCTTAGTGTGCAGGGAGTCTTTATCGTTAGTTTGATGCAAGGGCAGTTTTCACTGCCCTTGCAGACTAAAATATTCCTATATCAGTTCTATCTTACTTTGATGCAAGCCACTCGTCAAGCTGTCTCTGTGCCTCATCGAGATACTCTTGCAGTCCAACGCTGTAAAGTTTCTCAATAAACTCATCTTGGTATCCGTCTGGAGCTGCGCCTGTAAATAGCATTGGGCCATACTCATCGTGACAGATATATGAAAGCTGGGCATAGATATCACTTACGGGACCGGTGTCAAAGCTGAATCCCAGCAATGGGGATGTAGTGGCAGTCTGTACAAAATCAAAGCTTCTCTGCTGAATATCAGGATCGATTCCGGATCTTACGTACGCTAGGAAGTGGTTTCCGAGATAATCAACATATCCGGGGTTGAATTCTGCATTTTCCTGTGTTACACCTTCTGGGTAAGCAACAGTTCCGTCGTCCTGCAGAATGTAGTGTACACCTTCTACTCCGTAGTTTAGAAGATTAATAACTTCTGCATCTGTGTAGAGAAGATTCATAAACTTTGTAGCTGCTTCAGGCTCATCACAGGTAACCGGAAGTGCCCATGTCATCTGTGCCAGAGCGTTTGTTGCAAGTGTACCCTCTTGGAGTTTAATGATAACAAGATCTTCACCTACGGCTTGTGACTGAGATTCGATTGAAACCATGTTAGTAACTCTTATAGCAGAGAATACGTTTTTGTCTCTCTGTAGAGGCCATCCCTGTCCATGGTGAGTGATCGCATCTTTGTCTATCAGGCCTTCTCTGTACCACTGCTGGAGCATGCCAGTGATGTTCAACCACTCATCTGTTTCATAGCGGTTAACAACTTTATAGTCTGTATTGCCGTCTTTGTCATAGCGGACTATAGCAGCAACAGCACTTGTCTCACCCAGTGGGTCAAAGTAACCGCCGTTAGTGAGTTCAAAGGCAGGATAAGTGAAATCGAGTGTAAGGTTGTCACCGCTCAGTGGCAACATGTTTGGATGCTGCTCTTTTACTTTAAGCAATACTTCGTGTATGTCATCAAGTGTCTTGACGTCCGCTTCATTGACTCCAAGTGTATCGAAGACTGACTTTCTGGCAACCCAGTACATATCGTTTACTTTGTTTGCCATGACAGGAACAGCAACTATTTCACCATTTTTGGTTGTTGCGTCGAAGTATGATGCAGGCACAATTTCAAGCAGTTCAGGTGCGTACTCGACAAGTAGCTCGTCCAAAGGAAGAAGCATATTCTGTGAGGACATAGGTGCAAAGTGAGCAGCTGCTGCGGGGAATGTGCACATCAAATCGATGTCATCACCGGAGGACACCGCTACTGCAGCCTGGCCAACATATGTACCCGTATCCCAAATCTGGAAATTGACCTTGGTGTTGATCTTCTCAATAGTAATCTCATTGAGCTTATCGTTCACCATCTGTAGGGCTTCGTCTGTTGGAACACCAGCAACGCCCCAAATAATAACATTGATTTCTGCGGTTTCTTCAGGCTCGTCAACAGGCTCATCAACCGGTTCTTTAGTTCCTGTTGCAGGTGTCGGTGTTGGACTTCCTCCAACCTCCGCTTCGGTTGGTCCGCATCCTACAATAGAGAATGCCATGACAAGTATAAGTAGAGCTACGATCAGCTTTTTCATATTTCCTCCTCATTTCAAAAGTAGTAATTGGAATAGTTAAGCTGTGCTGATCTTCCGAAACGCATATGCTTATTTCGGATGAAACCTTTTTCTAGCGGGAAGTACCACCCCCCCAAATAGTTATCTTACCAAAATGATGTAACTCATAGTGAAACAACTACTCAGTGACAAAAGTCCATTCACTTACGCTCACTTAAGCTAATTTCGCCTATTAGGTTCGTAGGATTGAATAGCTCCATTGTCCTGTGTCTAGCAAAGCTCATTATATCAATTTTCATGAAATAATCAATAGTTATTTGAATATTTTCAGCCACGTATATTTCAGCCCTAAAGAAAACAACAAAATGGGAGCCATAACTTCATATAAAAAGTTACTAATTACACAGTCTTGCCTTGTCCTATCTGCTTTTTGTAGATTTCTAAATTTCGCTCAGTTTTTCTGCCATTTCCTTTATTTTCAGAATGAATCACTGTACACTTGAATTGGTGGCGTTTTCATTGTACAATATACAAAATCGTTCACTGATAGTGAAAAAGGTTGTGAATCTATGGCCACCATTTTGGATGTTGCAAGAGAAGCTGATGTTTCTCCTGCTACCGTTTCAAGGGTAATCAACAATAGTTTTCTGGTTTCCGAAGAAAAGCAACAGCGCGTCTATGAAGCAATGCAAAAAGTCGGCTATGTACCTGCTCCCAAGCACAGGTCACCCAAAATTGAGGGTAAGCTTCTAGTAGCGGTTACTAACATGATAAACTACGATTTGTTTGACGGCATGCAGAGTTCGGCTGCCGATCTCGGTTACGGACTCGTATTTGCACATATCCCTGACCGGCCGGGAGCTTTGAAAGAGACGACACAACTACTAAAGTTGCTAGATGAAGGCAAACAGGTTGCGGGAATTCTCCTAATGAACTATATAGAGACTGAGCCAGGGTTTTTGAAGTATATACAGAAATATCCTGTTGTTCAAGTCATGGAATCAGTGGAGCTAAATAATAACTACCTCGTTTCTACCGATGACTACCAAGCTGCATATGATGCTGTCACACACCTTATTAAACAGGGTAGAAAACGAATTGCAATTTATGTTACTAAGCTCCCCGAAAACCGGACAAATTTTGAAAAGCAGCGTCTCCATGGCTATACTGCCGCTCTTCTCGACAACGGGCTCGAGCCTTTGGACGAGCTTCTGAGATATTCCGACTTTAACCTTGAAGGTGCGGTCTATACAACAAAGAAAATGCTGCAAACAATGGAATGTCTACCAGACGCGATTTTATGTATGACTGATACGGTAGCCAGAGGGTGTATGAAAACTCTCATCGATTGTGGAGTTATGGTACCGGACGAAATAGCAGTTGTTGGAATCGATGATTTGGAGGGCAACGATTATCTAAGGCCTTCCCTAACCTCCGTCGCACAAGCTTTTGATATCATCGGAGAAGAATCTGTTCGACTTCTGCACAGTGTTATAGCCGGTGAAACAACTATCGGGCGAAAGATTTATGTCCCACATAAGCTAATGGTGAGGGAGTCCAGTACGGTAATCAAACAGCAGGCGACAACAGAAGAGGCTTCTCATTCCAAGTAGGCAATATGAGTATTTGAGTTATGAGTTTATGAGTTTTATGTAAAACATGATAACAACGCCAATTTGTTTTCTGAAAATTTCTAAAACATCTTGAAATATTGTATCCTCTTGTGTTACAATACGTAAATGATGAGAAATACTATTGTATACAATACACAGGAGGTTTTTTATGAAAATTCTAGGTCTCTCATTTGGCCGAAAGAACAGGAACAGCGATATTCTTGTTAAGGAAGCCCTGCTTGGAGCAAAAGAAGCTGGAGCAGAAATCGCTTTTCTGAACATGATGGATAAACAGATTGGTCACTGCACAGGGTGTGCTGCTTGTGACAGGCGCAGAGAAAAGGGCGGTCCATCAAGGTGCATAATTAAGGATGACTTTCCTTTTGTTGAGGACGCAATCCTTGAAGCTGACGGCATAATTGTTGCTGCTCCCGTCTATGTGCTTGGTCCAATAGGACAGTACAAGAACCTGGTTGACCGCATGGGCCCGTCCCACGACAGATCTCAGATGGAACGCGAGAACGCTAAGAGAATCGCTCAGGGCAAGACCGGTGAAGAGCTGCTTGACCCTCGTCTATTCAAAGACCGTTTCCTCGGTATGATTTCCGTAGGTGGAGCCCGTACTGAAAACTGGACCTCAATGGGTCTCCCCAACATGCACCTGTTCAGCTTTTCAATGCAGATGAATGTTGTCGATCACTATAATGCATACCGCATGGGTGATATAGTAAACCCACTCTTTGATGATGAGCTTCTCGCTCGCATGCGCCAAATGGGACGAAGCGTTGCTGAATCAATAGGCACTCCCCGCCTTGAAGCGGAGTGGAAGGGCGATAAACCCGGAATTTGCCCCCTCTGCCACAACGACCTCCTGACAATTAAGACAGGCACAACAGTTGAGTGCCCCATCTGTGGCATGGAAGGAACCCTGTCTATTGAAGATGGACAAATAAAAGCTACCTTTACCGAAGAGCAGATCGAGCGTTCACGCCAGCGCCAGGGCGGTGTTGACGACCACATGGACGAAATCGCCAGTTTCGGCCCAATCGTTCAAGCTAAGCTCGCTGAGTCAGGCCACCTACTGCCTGAGAAGATGAAACGCTTTGATGGTATCCGCGAGTTGGACAAGAAAGATTTCGTCGAGAACATGAAGCAGTAGGCTGTAGCAGTAGCTGTTGGCTGTAGGCTGTAGCGGCAGCAGATGGCTATAGACTGTAGTAGCAGCTGCAGATAGCTGTAAGCTGTAGCAGCAGCAGATGGCTGTAGTAGATACATAACAGTAGCTGGTACAGAACTGCGTCTTCCTTCTTATTGAACTACAAATCGCGCCTTGTTAAATGACAGGGCGCGATTTTTTCGTCCAATTTCTTTTCCAAATAAGCTAGAAAGCTAAGAATGGCGGTATTTTTTTGTGGTAATTCCCAACAGAAGAATGTATAATATTTGTATAACTTGCAAGACAAAGTCTTTTTATTCCAACAAAATGCTAAAGGAGGCCACATGAAATACTTAATATGGGGAGATAATCTCCCAGCAGTAACGATTGAGCTCGACAGAGGCGAAAGCATTTACACGCAATCAGGTGGTATGAGCTGGATGACAGACGGAATCTCTATGGAAACTAACGCCAGAGGCGGCCTCGGCAAAGCATTAGGGAGAATGTTTAGTGGAGATTCCATCTTTCAGGCAACCTATACTGCACAATATGATGGCTGTTCAATAACACTTGCATCTAGTTTCCCTGGCAATATTATGCCACTTGAGGTGGGCCCCGGCCGAGAGTACATTGCCCAGAAGGGTGCTTTCCTTTGTGCGCAGCCCACTGTGGACATGTCTGTGGCATTCACACGTGCAAAAGCAGGTTTCTTTGGAGGCGAAGGCTTTATCCTCCAGCGTTTCTCGGGATATGGGCTAGTATTTCTTGAGCTAGACGGCAGTGTTAGTGAGATAGATCTTCTACCGGGACAGCTGATTAAGGTTGATACTGGCAATGTTGCTGCCTTTGAAAGTACAGTAGAGTATTCTGTAGAAACCGTTAAAGGGTTCAAGAACATTTTATTCGGCGGCGAAGGCTTGTTCCTTTCAACACTGCGCGGCCCGGGCAAAGTATGGCTCCAGACTATGTCGGTGGTGTCTCTTGCAGAGAAGCTTATCCCGTATTTACCAACGAAAAGTTCGAACTGAAACAGGAAACTGTAATGTAATATGCAATAATGAAATATCGCAAAAAATGCGCAGAAATCGAAGTATTGTGTGAATACTGAGGAAAAATCCGACACTTTTATGCGGACTATGATATAGAATATGCGGTGTACCACATATCATCCTTCAATGATTCACACAATACTTAAGATTTTGCTCAAAATCTGCGATTTTTCTGTCACGTGCCGTCACGTACTGTCACGTGGCAAATCTTGAGAGTCGTGTGGGTCAAATCCTTTATCGTGTGCCAATTCTTGCTAGTCAAGTGGCTGATCTTGCAAGCCACGTGCTAAATCTTGCTAGTCAAGCAGAATTCTACAAGTACTGCAGTATTGCACTGTACTTGTCAACAAGTTGGTCAAGTGAAAACTTGGCATTTGCAGCACTCGTTGAGGGCAACGCAATAGCAGGCATGTTAGTGCTTTTTAGGCAGAGCCTGTTATATAGCTGGTAGGCTTTTGCGCCTGTTGTAAAAACAGCGGCAATGTCTGCAACAGAAAAGATTATAGATAAATCGTGAGGCTCACAATTTCGAATTGATGAGTCTTTTGCGTTTTCAATCGTACAGGATGCAACAACATCCCAAAGGGCAACGTTTTTGTCAAGCAACAATTTTCGCTTATCTCTGACTGTCTGGGGTAATTCAACACCAAATATCCGTGCCATGACAGGCCAAAAGCGATTACTTGGATGACTGTAAAAAAACGAAGCCTCCCGGGATTTAGGTGACGGAAATGTCCCTAGTATCAACACCCTTGAGTGTGCATCATAGATTGGTGGAACCTTATGAAACAATCTATTATCTTCAGACGATTGCATTAATCCACCCTCCAAAAATCCACCCTACATACTTGCTAAGCACAAATTTCCTCACTATAAATTTTCACCTTACAAACACGCTAAGCATAAGCTTTCTCCCTACTAACTGCCACACTTCATACACACCAAGAACAGACTTTCACCCTACATACTTGCTAAACAAAGACTTACTAAACGGTTGTCTTCTGAAAATCCATTTAAGATTAAGTCTATATAATGGTGTAAAAAGGAGTTGAGCCAAAGCTCATACCTCGGTAAAATATAGTTGCTAAACAAATACCAAACCGAGGAGGATGAACCATGGCTCAGTTTAATATTACTATAACCG
>JAAYOS010000192.1 GCA_012520195.1 Clostridiales bacterium
GCATTTTCATACATTCCTCCTGGTGTCATTTTTAGTCATGGTGGCATGATGATATTCGCCCCTCAGGATCAACTCTGGGCGTTGATTTCTCTGCTAAACACTGATGCATATATCGGGCTACTTCACCTGCTTATGCCTCGAGGGGTTGGGAATACAGGTGCAACGCTAAAGTATGAAGTTGGATACATAAAATCGGTTCCGATCCCTGAACTTCCAAAAGACATGCTGACACAATTGGAAGACGTTTCAAAGAGAAACTGGGAATTAATGAGACTGTTGCAGACAAGCGATGAGCTCTCATACAATTACATCCAACCCGCGATCACTGAGAACAAAAATCTGAACCTTGAGGACTCTTCCGAAATTTTGGACAAATTGAAACTGCAAAAACTTAATGAAATGTCTGAAAATGCGACCATAGCTAATGAAATTGGGTTTTTACGTTACGAACTTGGCCCTCTTGAAAGAACATGCTTATGTGAGAACATCGGGAAACCGTTAATTCCAGACTCGAATTCAAATGAAGGATCTAATGGAAAAACCGATTCAATAACTGCAGAGCTTTTATCCTGGTGCACCGGCACCATCTTCGGCCGCTGGGACATCCGCTACGCCACCGGCGAGCGACAACCCCCTGAACTCCCCGATCCCTTCGCTCCTCTCCCGGCCTGCCCTCCGGGGATGCTCCAGGGCGAGGACGGTCTGCCGCTCGAACCGCACGAGATCCCGGCAGACTACCCCCTCGCGGTCGATGCCGATGGCATCCTGGTCGATGACGAAGGCCATACCGACGACATCATCGCCCGCCTCCGGGATGTGCTCGCCCTCATCTGGGGTGACCGGGCCGAGGCCATCGAGAAGGAAGCCTGCGAGATCCTCAAGGTAAAGGCCCTCCGGGACTACTTCCGCAGATCCGGAGCCGGCGGGTTCTGGGACAATCATGTAAAACGCTACTCGAAGAGCCGGCGGAAAGCGCCCATTTACTGGCTGCTCCAGTCAGCAAGGAGGAACTACGCCATCTGGATCTACTACCCCCGAATGGATGGAGATACGCTCTACAAGGCGCTCCGATATGCAAAAGACAAACTCATCCTGGAGGAGCGGCAACTTGAGGATATGATGGCTGAGCACAAGAGGCTCGGCACCGGCGGAGCGGCGGTCAAGAGGTTAGAGAAAGAGATCGAGGTCCAGGAGGCGTTCGTCAGCGAACTCCACGAATTCGTTGAGAGACTGGCACGGGCCGCAAACCTCGACCTGATCCCGGAGCACGACGACGGCGTTGTTCTCACCATCGCACCCCTCCGGGAGCTGGTGCCCTGGAAAGAACCGGGGAAGTACTGGGATGAACTGATCGAGGGGAAGTATGAGTGGTCGGCGGTCGGGAAGCAGCTTGCAGAGAAAGGATTGGTAAGGAGAAGTTAGACAATGGGACAGGTACGCGATTACGTCAGGGAGATGATTGCAAAGCAGGTGAAGGATAACCACCTCGTGGTCTGGTTTGACCCGGACGAGATCTACAGAGATATCGTGGCAGATCTTGAGATACCGGAGGCTACGGTGGCACAGTATCAGGGCTCTTTCTTTGAACTGCGCCATGACATCGCGCCACTTATGACCCGCGAGGAGCCCCCAAACCTCCTCATCTACGTTCCGCTCGCCGAAGAAGAGACAGAAAAAGCCATCATCGCCTATACGTCGGCTGGCATCGTGCTCAAACCGGGCCAGGCGCCCTGGCAGCGAAACACCGGCCTGGGAGTCATCGCAAACCAGGCGCTCAAAGAGATCATCGAAGACGTTGCAGAACGCGAAGAGATTGTAAAGAAGGTGGATAAAAGAGAGCTCACGCTCGACGATCTCGATACCCTCGCCGAACGATCCCGGAGAATCAGCCACCAGAAGATCCTTGCTCTTATCTACAGCGTTGACTCCCCACAGGATATCACCCTCTCCTTCCTGAGCCGGCCAGCGCTGGATACAGAACTCATCCGGAAGAGCGCTCTGGACGATATAAAAACGTTCCTGCGTGCCGAATACGGTGCCGAGATCCTCGGAGAAACAGCGGAGATCTGCCGCGGAGAACTCGCACGCTACCTACTCATGAGCGCATTGCTGGCAGATCTGGATGGAGATATGCCCGACATGTACCTCCAGGTACCTCACGCACAGAACGCGAAAGATCGGCAAGCCTGCGCACAGCTCGTATACGAGTGGCAGATGCGCCGCGACCTGCAGGAAAGTTACGCAAGCTGGGCCAAAAAAATCGAGCGGGGCCTTGGTGTGGGAGACTTTCACCTGGATCTCTCCCGAATCAAGGACATCCACACATTCCAGGGCATCGATCAGGCAGTCCTGGCGCTGGTTGAGCAGGCACTCCTGACCGGATCAACAACCGACCTCGAAGAGATCGCCAGAAGAAGAGAACAGGGATTCTGGGCTGAGATGGCCCCGATCACAAAAGCACGCTGGCACCTCGTAGCGACCATCGCGGAATTCTTCAACCTCAGTCAGACCATCGAGGCCACGATGAGGGGGCGCACACCCACCGCCGCAGATATCGTAGCGTACTACACAGATGAGGAGCATCGGTGGTGCCACCTGGACACGCTCTATCGCTATGTGGAGAAGTATTACGTCACTATCGACTACGAAGCGGCATCCCCACCAGAAACACTCCAGAACCTCTACCATAAGGTCCGCCGGCGGTATATGGAGCTTGGGGGCTCAATCGCCTCCCGATTCGCCGAACAACTCGTTCAATCACGGTTCAGCCTTCCCGGCCTTCCGCGCCAGACCGAGATATTTTCTGAATATGTAGCACCCGCGATGGAACAGGGCAAGGTCGGATACATCCTCGTTGACGCCCTCCGTTATGAGATGGCACAGGAACTATTACAGATCCTCCCAGAAGATAGCACGGCAACCCTCATTCCAGCCCGCGCCATGGTCCCCACCATCACTGAAGTGGGCATGGCGGCCCTCGTGGCGAAGGGGGACGTACAGCCTGAACTCATCTCAATCGGAGAGAGAAAGCTTGCCCTCAGGATTGGGGATGCAGTACTAAAAGATCGCTCTTCAAGACTGGACTACCTCGTAGAACATGTAGATGGCAAGGTATTCTCCCTCAAACTCGGCGATCTCCTGCACCCCACCAGTTCGATGAAAGACAGCATCCATGATGCGGATCTTATCCTCGTGACCTCCCAGGAGATCGATGAATTCGCAGAGAGAGCTGAGCCCTACCAGGCTCGAAAATATATGGATGACGCTCTCCATACCCTGCGAAGAGCCTGTAAGTTCCTCAGTATACACAACGTATCCACGATCATCGTCACCGCAGACCATGGGTATCTCTTCGGGGAGGAGACCGACGAACCGATGAAGATCCCCTCACCAGGCGGTGATACCACCGACCTGCACCGCAGGGTATGGGTGGGCAGAGGCGGTGCGGCCAACGAGGCATATTGTTACTTCAAAGCATCCGACCAGGGGCTTGGGGGCGACCTGGAGATCGCAGTTCCCCGGGGCTTTGGCGTCTTCAAGGTCGCAGGAGGGGGACTTGCCTATTTCCATGGTGGCATCTCGCCGCAGGAGTACATCATCCCCGTACTTTCCATTCATCCATCGCAGCGAGAACAGGAACTCCCCACGGGCATTCATCTAGCTATCGAGCTTGGAAGCGACAGCATCTCCTCGCGCGCCTGCGTGATAAAGATTGAAGGACAGGCCACGACAATCTCCGATCTGCAACCGCCGAAGATACGGGTTGAGATCCGGAGCGATGGCGAACTGATCTCCCAGTCGATCGGTGCGCTCTATGGGTATGAAGAAGCCACAGGCGATGTCCAGCTAAGGATGGATAAAAAGAATCCCATGAGTATTGATTCAAACACCGTTACGCTTCTCATTCCACAGAGGACGAAGCTGGGCAAAACAGCCTCTATCCACGTCCTTGATGCCACTACCGGAGTCCGGCTGAGCAAACTGGAGAACATCCCTATTCATATCGTATTCTAGGTGAAATTGATGGAAGAACTGGACCACAAAGCGACGAAAGCATTCCCGGGAAGGGTGGTACGGAAAGATCTCGTCCGCAAAGTAAAGGCCGGGGCAAATGTACCGGTATTTGTGCTCGAATTCCTCCTTGGAACATACTGTGCAACCGATGATCCAAAGGCGATTGAGGCCGGGCTGAACATCGTCGATATGACTCTCGCCAATAACTTCGTGCGACCCGACGAATCCACAAAAGCGCAATCTTATGTCCGTGAGCAGGGCCGGCATATGATCATCGATAAGGTCAAAGTCAAGTATGCCTCTGATCAGGACAAATACTGGGCAGAACTGGTCAATTTCGGCCACAAATACGTGCACATCCCCGAACGCTACGTCCAGAAATACGATCTTCTCCTCATGGGCGGGATCTGGGCCGAAGTCCACCTCAATCACATGTATGACGAGGAAGCCCGGGGCAAAAAGAGCCCCTTCTGGATAGAAGAGATCGAACCCATCCAGCTCGCTACATTTGACCTGGATCAGTACTGTGAGGGGCGCAGGATGTTTGCCACCGACGAGTGGATCGATCTCCTCATTCGGAGCATGGGACTTGAACCTTCACACTTTGATCGACATCTCAAACTCCTGCTTCTGGTCCGCCTCATCCCCTTCTGCGAGCACAACTACAATCTGGTGGAACTGGGTCCACGGGGGACGGGGAAGTCGTATGCCTATCAGGAGATCTCCCCCTACGGTATACTGCTGACCGGACCCACAACCGTTGCCAACCTCTTCTACAACATGAGCACCGGGAAGATGGGGCTGGTCGGGCTCTGGGATGTTGTTGCGTTTGACGAGGTGGCCGATCTCCA
>JAAYOS010000110.1 GCA_012520195.1 Clostridiales bacterium
AACACGGCGAAGAGGAGGCAGTTCTTCGCGAGTACATGGATGTAATTCAGTCATGTGGTATTCAGGCAGTATGTGTTGAATGTAGACCACACCCGGATTTTATAGGTCCGAAGTGGTGGCAGGACTTTGATATTATTATGGATGAGGCGAGAAACAGGGGGATGAAGGTCTGGCTACTCGATGATGCACATTTTCCTACGGGATATGCCAATGGTGTGGTAAATGATGCGGATCCCGAGCTGTGCAAACAATACCTATCGTTTAATTATGTTGATGTAGTCGGTCCAACTCCGCAAGTCATCATAGATATAGCCCCCCTCGCCAGGTATACGCCAAACCCTTTAAGTGATGGAGCGGCAGCAATGTTGCTGCAGGGTGCAGAACAGCGCATATTTGATGATGATACGCTCCTTGCGGTTATCGCTATCAACATTGTGAAACAGAATAAGCTGGGCGATGAGATATACGATCTGACCGACATGGTGGAGAATGGACAAGTTGTTTGGGACGCGCCCTATGGTATGTGGAGGATATTTGTCCTTTACAATACAAGAAACGGCGGTGGCCGTACGGATTACATAAATGTTCTTGACAGAGACAGCTGCAGACTGCTGATTGATGCTGTGTATGAGCCGCATTTTGAGCGTTACCAGGATGACTTTGGAAAGACGTTTGTCGGATTTTTCTCAGACGAGCCGCTGTTTGGCAATACTGTAGGATTTGCAATGGATGAGTCAATAGGCAAAAAGGATATGCCCTTACCTTGGAATAGGGATGTGCCCGAGATGCTCCGTGAGCGCCTTGGAGATAACTGGACCAGCGTTTTGCCTGCACTCTGGAGAGATTTCAGCGATAACGACCTGAATGCGAAGGTCCGCTATGCTTACATGGACACTGTGACACGCCTGGTTGAAGAGAATTTTTCAAAGCAGATAGGTGAATGGTGTGCCGATCGCGGTGTTGAATACATCGGCCATATGATTGAGGATAATAATCAGCATTCACGTCTTGGATGCAGCCTGGGACATTTCTTCCGCGGCCAGACAGGTCAGCACATGGCGGGTATTGATAATATTGGAGCTCAAGTTTTACTAGGGGGAGAGAATCACACACGTAAAGGGTTTATGACACCGGGAGACGGAGAGTTTTACCACTTCACACTTGGGAAACTGGCTTCGTCTGGTGCACACATTGATCCCAAAAAGATGGGCAGAGCAATGTGCGAAACATTTGGAGCATATGGCTGGTCCTGTGGTGTTCGTCTTATGAAGTATCTGACAGACCACTTGCTGGTTAGAGGCGTCAACCACTTTGTACCGCACGCCTTCTCGCCCAAGGAGTTCCCAGATCCTGACTGCCCCCCACACTTCTATGCACACGGAAAAAACCCACAGTTTAGGCATTTCAGAAGGCTAATGCGCTACATGAACAGAGCTTGTCACCTTATAAACGGAGGAAAGCATATCGCTCAGGCAGCACTGCTGTATCATGGTGAGGCGGAATGGACTGGCGGCCATATGTTCCTTCAAAAACCGGCACGTGAGTTGATGGAGAACCAGATAGATTTTGATATCTTGCCATCCGACTTGTTTGCAGATATGGATACGTCTGGGGCCTCGTTTGACGGCGACCTTCACGTAAACGGCGAAACATATAAAACATTGATCGTTCCCTATGCTGAGTTTATTACCAAGGGAGTAGCACGGTTTGTAGTACAGGCGACAAAGTTGGGTTTTAGCGTTATATTTGTTGATGGGCTTCCAACGGGTATATGCGATAGTGACGATCAGAATGAGAGCGCTTCACTGTTGAAAGATATTTCAGAGTGTAAGGTTGTGGCTCTGAGTGAGTTAGCCAGGTACGTCGAATCATGTGGGTTTAAGGAAGTGTTTCTATCTACATCATTTAAGAGGTTGAGGTATTACCACTATAAGTTAGAAAACGATATCTACTTCTTCTCAAACGAGGACCAGTCTATTGCATTTGAGGGAGAGATAACCGTAACGGTAAAAGGTGACGCTGTAATATATGACGCTTTTGATAATGTTCTGCGGCCTGTGGAATATGAGCCAGTTGAAAACGGTACGAAGCTAAAACTGACAGTTGAACCATACAATATGGTTATTGTAGTATTTGGTGATACAGGCGCAGGCTTTGAGCTAGTTCCACAACCCAGAGCTGAGGGGGAGAAGGTAACCATCTCAGGTGAATGGACAATGTCGTTTGCTGAATCGGAGGAGTATCCGAACTTCCGGGATGAGCAGAAGATAACAAAACTAGAAAACGTGGGGATAAAGTATCCCGAGTTCTCCGGAACTATCCGTTATGAGACTGCTTTTGAAGTGGGTAATTTGGAAAGAGCGACACTTAACATTGAAGAGGCCTATGAAGGGGTCGAGGTCTGGGTAAACAGCAATTACGCCGGTATGAAAGTGGCGCCACCATATCGATTTGACATAAGTAACCATCTAGTCAATGGTAGTAATGACCTGCGAATTGAGGTAACAAACACGCTTGAAAGAAAAGTGCGTGTTATGAATATAGACGCAGGGATGTACAGTGTATTCATGGGTGGATCGGTGTTAGGGCCGTCCGGGCTTATTGGCGAAGTATCGGTATACTGCAAATAACTCCAAATCTGTAAAGGAGCAAAATATCTCCAAAACATCTTCCAGAATATCTCCAAACTTTGCATACTTTCGTATTTGCTTACTTACGGATTAAGGAGTTATCGATAAAGATAGGGTGTGTCTTCTCAGGTTACGAAACCTGTTAAGGCACACCCTAGTTCATATTGGCTAGAGTCCTAGCTTTATGGGCTTTATGGGCTTTATGTTGTCGTCGTAATCAAACGTCGTCGTAATCAAACTAAATAAGCTTTGCCTTTTCGATGGCCAGAACGAGGATTGGTATGACTACTAACTGGAGTGCGATACCGGGTAGAGCAGTTACAAAGGCAGCTGTTAGCCATATTGATATTGAGTATGAACCAAACCTAAAGATGAGAGCATTTAGTAAACCAAATAAGACTCTTCCAGCAAGCATTGCGCCAATCAGTGCAATGTATGTATTTGCAAATTTGCTTTTCGTGCGGATAAACTTAATCAGTAGACCTGCAACCAGACCGTATGCAGCAAGTTCAAAGAGCATAGACGGAAGGTATGCAAAAGGAGGCATGCCGGTTATAAGGCTTGAAAGTAGTGGTGTGAGAATCCCGCAGGCCAAACCGTATTGCCACCCCAGTATTAGTCCGCATAGTAGTACTGGAATATGCATAGGCAAAAAAATGCTACCTGCATTCGGTATTGAATGGAACGCGAAAGGGAGAACAATACCTAGCGCTACTAATAGAGCTGTGATCACAAGTTTCTTTGTCTTAAACATTACAGACCTCCAAAAATAAAATGAGCTATAAAGGCAACTGCTTTCAAACAGTTCTCATGCCTTCATAGCTATAATTTACAATGCTGGAATAGTGAGTTGGGTACTCGTAAAAGGTGTTGAGCACCGCAAACAGAGTTGAGTGCCTCAAGCGGAGCTGAGCATCCACCTACTGAGTAGACTACCCAAAGCGGAGTTGACTACCCCAAGCTGAGTTGAGCATCTTTCTACTGAGTAGACTACCCAAAGAGGAGTTGACTACCCAAAACGTAGTTGACTACCCCAAAGTGTTGCTTCTCGATTTTCATAATCGATGTTTTCAACTAATCTTCATGATTAATCGGTTGCATACATTATACGAGATGGCATCGATTAAGTCAACATGACTCCCTTTAGCATATTTAGTATATGTGAAAGAATACTGGATCGTCAGGATAACGTGTAAGAGAGTGGTAGAGAGTATAAGGAGAGTATTATATGTGATGCTACATAAAGTGCGAAAAATGCGCAGAAATCGAGGTATTGTGTGAACGTCAAGGGAAAAGTCGACTCTTTTATGCGGAATATGTTATAGAATATGCTGTGTGCCACATATCAGACTTTGTGAATTCACACATAACTCCAAATTCTGCGCAGAATCTGCGATTTTTGGTGCGGCGCGCAAAAACGGACTTGACCAAACGAGCATTTGCCTACGAGTCGGATAATACCAAATCACAGTTTTCGGGGATGCTGAAAGTAGAGAAATACTGCTCTTCCATTGGGATCCACTCTTCAATAAACCTTTCAAGCATCTCAGCCCCATCTCTATTGCGGATTCTCTTCAGCTGCACTTCGTATGGGCAGGAAGTAAATACTTTAATGTCGTAGATAGATGCATAAAGCGGGTGAAGACTATAAGTGCCCTCTATGATGGTGAGTTCTTTCGGATACACCGTTTTGGCTTGCTTTTCATAATCCATTACTGTGCAGTCAAAAATGCGGTATTCGAACTGCTCATTACTGAGGAGTCCCGCTATTACTTCATCCTGAAACCGCTCGTAATGAACATTCCCTCCGGCTTCTTTGAGCCTGTCCTCAGTGCGCAGGTCTGGCGGAAGAAAGAACTCGTCCATATGGATAACATTGCAGTCGAAGACTTCTGAAATCAGTGTCGAGAGGCTAGTCTTCCCCGAACCGCATCGGCCATCAATCGCCATTATTACGCTTCTCTGCTCCATCAATCTCTGCTCAATAATATCAAACACATCAATATATTTAGCATATTTACTGTTAATCAGTCTATAGGCAGGTTTATATGCTTTTCGATATATATCACTATGTCTGGGTATTGGGTAGTTGTCCCTTCTGTAACTTTCCATGTACTCATAGAAACTTTGAGCGGTAAAGTTAAACTCGCCCTCATCGACAATTGAGCGGAGCAAATCGAGCTTATCCTCAAATGAGGCAATATCTCCCGAAATATGTTTTGAGCTCGTTACAAAAAGGCGATTAAGCGTAGACAGGGAGTAGCCTCTTGCTATAAAAGGGACTAGGTTTGTGCGTGCAACATTGTTTCCGATTTCCTCGAAGAGCAACTGATCGATCTCGGGGTCTACTCCTCTTGCCTCTTCAATTAAATAGTTGATGCTTGCCTGTTCGTCTGAGATTAAATGGCCACCGCCAAACTCGCTCTGAAACACTAACTTGACTGCATCCTGTGGCTGCATTTTTACATATCTTTTTGCGTGCTCAAGGCAAACGTCCTTTATCCTATCCATTGCGTACTTTCCTTTCCTTTCTACCTGCTAAAGATAGTATCCTTTTCAATGTTAACACACCATTGCTGATTGGGCAATCGTTTCACCTGCTGATTGAGCAATCGTTTCACCTGCTGATTGTGCAACTATTTCACATGATGGTTGGGCAATCGTTCAACAAAAAAGTGAGGCCATCTCACCTCGGATTTATCTTGGTGAGACGGCCCTTTTTACGCAAGGAGTTAGGTTATCTGCATCCTGGACGCCTATCTGCTCCTGCTCCCTGTTCAAAATCCTGACGCTGTGGAGGGAAGAACTCCTCTACAGGGAAATCGATTCTACGGAAGAGATCACAGGGATCGTCCTCAGTTGCGCTGACGCATTCGTTCTCAGGTAGACAGAAATCGAAGGCGGGGATTAGAAGCTGCGTATCGCGCTCCAGCTTAATGATGCTAAACTGACCAATTGTTGCGTACACGCGATTTTCGCTCTCTCCCATAACGATATCATCCGGGAAACAGCATGCGATGGCTACAGGGAGTTCGCTGAGTTCGCAGTCCCTGCCGCCTCTCGGGCAGTTGCAGGTTTCGACAAGGCGTAACGACAGGCAAATAGGGTCGACTACCTCTACGACACCGATGGGCATATTGGTGCGAGTAATGAGCCTTTGGTCATTTTCGCCCGGAACCATGACGGAGCTGAAGATTCTGGCATTGCCTTCACTACCAAAGAGTATGACTCTCTTGTCGAATGTTGCAAGTCCGCAGAATTCCTGCGGGTTACCAACACCACAGAATGCATCGCCTGTAACCTTGTAGAAATACTTTACATCGACGGTGTAGAACCCACGGTTGAAGGAGACGGGCTCCACATCGATGTATACCCATAACAGCTCGACTTTGCGGCACTTGACATTTATTGCCCTGTCGATAATCGCCTGACTTCCCCGTGTCGGGTATACACGAAGATTCTCCACGCAGTCTCTGTCTTTACAGGAATCATAGACCTTTCTTGTATGGATACAGACTGCTTCTTTTATGCGCATGTTTTCAGCAGGCATTACTTTACCTCCCAATATATATTGAAGAGCATTCCTTCAATATAGTGTATGAATGCCTGTGATTTGCGGTTACAAATTATCGATTAAGTCCGAATTTGATAAAAAGAAACAACAATTTCTAGGATGCGAGCCTCTTTAGTACCTCAAGGAGAAGAGCATACATTTTTTCAAATGTATCCAGTTCGAGTTTCTCTCCGGGAGAATGGAAATCATGGATGGTCGGGCCGAGAGAAATAGCGTCGAGCCCCGGTAGCTTATCGGAGAATAATCCGCATTCCAGACCCGCATGTATCGCAACGATATTGAGCTCACTATTAAACATGTCTCTATACGCATCTGCGAAGTAAGTACGGATTGGTGATTCACTGTTATAAGCCCAACCGGGATAGGCGTCACCAAAATCCGTTGCAAACCCGAAAGTGTACGCAACAGCCTCCAATAAATCCTTGGTCCTCTCCTGCAGCGAGTTTTCAGAACTTCTGAGGCTGAAAGTGGCTGTAATCTTATTCATCTCTGTGGAGATAACACCAAAGTTTACAGAAGAGATGACAAACTCACCAGCCTCGTTGCTTCGGTTCAACACACCATCGGGTGACAGTGCGAGCATATTAACAAGGGAGTATGTTGCCGCACGACCAATAGAGGTCAGATCTCTGTCGTCTGCATGACTTACCTCAAGTGAGAAGGAAGGATCAAGTTGCCGCAGTTCGTAGCTTATCTGCTCTTCAAGTTCTGCCAGCATCTTCTCTGCCTTAAGTCGGTTGTTCTCAGAGACGAATATGGCGACAGCTTCGCTTTCCCGGGGTATTGCGTTGTCCTTTGCGCCACCCTGTATATAGGATATCTCCATCGTCGGGAACTCTAGGAGCAACCTAAGCAGGACTCTGCCCAATAGCTTTATTGAGTTGCCCCTGCCTCTATGAATATCAGTACCTGAGTGGCCGCCTTCCAATCCTCGTACAGCTATGTGCAGCGGAAATGCTCTTGGGACTACCGATGGTGTTACCTGCTTTGTCATGTAGCAGCGCATACCACCTGCACAACTAACAACAGCTGTTCCGAAAGGCCCGCCATCCAGATTTATCAATGTCCATGCGCTGAGTACTGAGGGATCAAGCGTTGCGGCGCCCTTAAGGCCAATCTCCTCCTGGACGGTAAATACACACTCCAGAGGAGGATGAACTAATTCGTCGTTATCCAAGATTGCGAGCATATAGGCGACAGCAACACCGTTGTCGGCACCGAGAGTGGTGCCGTCGGCCATTAGAAAATTCCCGTCCTGTATCAAAGATATTCCAGTCTTATCGAAGTCGTGAGAAGTTTCCGAATTTTTCTCACAGACCATATCCGTATGTCCCTGCAGCATGACTGGAGGTGAAAACTCAGCCCCGGGACTGCCGGGTTTTTTTATGACAACATTGTGTATTTCGTCGCGGTAATACTGCAGTCCGCGTTTCTGTGCAAACTCCGTCAAGTAATCGGCAATAAGGCCCTCTTTGGCAGAGGGGCGAGGTATGCTACTTATCTCCCTAAAGTATCTCATTATTGCGGTGTTATTGATATTGTTATTGTTATCGCTCATACAGTATCTCCTCCATGGCACCCGATGGTGAAATGTCAATAAGCTACTATATATTCTACCTCTTTATCACATTGTTAGCAATGTTTGTTGATATTTTGTTTTAGATATGTTAAGTGGAGCAATTATGGGGCTAGCTAGTTGAAATAAGGAAAGTGAGGAAAATATTTCATAAAAAGACTTGAAATTGGAATATTCTTCATGTATAATAATGACAATACCAAATATAACCAGGTGAGTTTGGAGATGCGAATGAAAATTAGGGTTGTTTTTCTCGATTACGATCAGACTTATTTGAATAGACTGTCCTCGGCCCTCAGCGAGAGAGAGGACTGCAGTGCGGAAATCTACTCATTCTCTAATCCGGAGCGGGCATTTGAGACGTTGAGGGAGATAGGCAATTGTATTTTTGTTGTTTCTGACAGGTTTGAGGTTGATGCGGATGCTGTGCCCAAGGGTGTTTGCCTCGCATTGATTACAGAAAAACGTGCTATAAGGGAGATTGGAGATCTACCTGCTATATACAGGTATCAGAAAGCGGACGCTATCTTTCAGGAGATCCTTGCAGTGTACTCAGGTACCTTTTCAAGCGATGTTGTTGAGATGGAAGCGCATACCGGAAAAGTAGCGAATGCAGGAGTCTACACGTTCTTACCATGTGGTGGCGGATCAGGAGCGTCAACAGCTGCAGCAGCATTTGCATTAAGGATGGCCTCTATTGGAATGGTACCGCTGTATCTGAATTTGGAGCGCTTTGGAACATCAGAAATGTATTTTCCCTCTGAATCGAAAACGCATATCGGTGACCTGCTCTATGCGATAAGAAGCAAGAGAGGCAACCTGCCACTACGCCTTAAGAGCGCTCTATCACGCAGTGAAGAAGGTGTTTACTTCATTGAGTCGTGCAGAGCTGCAACTGAAGCTATGGAGATTACAGCGGAGGATGTAAATACTCTGCTCGAAAAGTTGAGAGATATGGGAAAGTTCGATTGCATAGTCATTGACACCGATTTTCTGCTGGAGGGCCCATCTCTCGAGATTATGAGGCAGGCAACATCCATAGTCCTCGTTACAAACGGCGAGCCCTCATCGCATATGAAGCTTGAACGGATATACGGGGCAATGGAGATTATATCAACACGTGACGAAGTTGAGTTTCCTTCAACATTGCTCCTGTATAACGGTTTCAGTAGCAAGACCGGTAGCACAGAAGCAAATGTAGACATCGCAGTATTAGGCGGTATACCAAGGTACGAGGGAGCTTCCCCTAAGAGAATAGCAAGGCGTATATCGCAGATGACATTCTTCGACACACTTATATAGGGCTAATGCTAGGCGCTAAGTGAAAATCTACAGTTTGGTACTTACATGGAAAAGCTAGAAAGTATGACAGAAGAAATACGCCGAATGGCTGTTGAAACACTCCCGTTAACTGAACTTTCCGACTCTGAACTCGAAGAGCAAATTGAGTACTTGGTTTCCAGTAGGCCCGATAGCGTCTACCTAACAATAGCTCAAAAAGCAGAGACCATTTCAGCTGTTATAAGTTCTATAAGAGGATTGGGAATACTGGACTCGCTGCTTTACGATGAAGGTATCACCGAAATAATGGTTAACAGCTTCGATATGATATTCATAGAGAGAAAAGGGATACTTCAAAAGACAGATCTTCGTTTTGAAAGCGAGAAGCAGCTATCTGATGTCATCCAGCGAATCGTTGGCATGGCCGGACGTGAGGTCAATCAGGCAAATCCAATTGTTGATGCACGACTGTCCGACGGATCACGCGTACACGTCGTATTGCCCCCCATCTCTCTTACAGGGCCTGTGTTGACGATTCGTAAGTTTTCGAATACTCCTTTTACTATGGATCGGCTGATAGAGCTGGAATCCCTTTCGTTAGAAGCCGCTGAGAAACTAGAGCTCTTGGTGCGTGGGAAATACAATATATTCATAAGCGGAGGAACAAACTCCGGAAAAACTACATTTCTCAATGCTCTTGCCGGGTTCATTCCCCGGGATGAGAGAATTGTTACTATAGAAGATTCAGCAGAACTCAGACTCTATGGTATCGAGAACCTTATAAGAATGGAGACAAGAAATGCGAACTCTTCCGGTGCAGGACTCGTTACAATGCGCCACCTGATAAGGGCCTCTCTGCGAATGCGGCCGGAACGCATCATTGTAGGCGAGGTTAGAGGCGAAGAGGCATTGGACATGTTGCAGGCTATGAACACAGGTCATGACGGATCGCTCTCCACGGGGCACGCCAACTCAACACAGGATATGCTTGCACGGTTGGAGACGATGGTCTTAATGGGATCATCCAGCCTGCCCCAGGATGCCGTACGCCGTCAGATAGCCTCATCAATAGACATTATGATCCATTTATCCAGACTGAGGGACCATTCAAGACGAGTTATTGGCATAACAGAGGTTGTCGGCTATCGGAGTGGTGAAATCCGCCTAAATCCACTATTCGTGTTCGAGGAAGAACCAAGTGCAAGTACACCAGAGAGGGTGGCAGGCAAGCTAAAACGCACTAGAAACCATCTACTTTTTGAGAGTAAGCTCAAACTGTATGGCGTAAAGGGCACAATATGACTGCCAGCATCTTGTTACATGAGGTTAGTTATGTTAAGGGACAGAATAGATTATTCTACTTACCGTGCCGGCATCGCAGAAAAGTTATTATGTTCCGTTGTCGGGTCTGCAATTGGAATCCTTATTGGTTATACATTCTATGAGCATGTCATTGCAGCAACAATCTGCGCTATTGCTGTGTCTGTCTATGCAAACCAGCAGTATATAAAACTAAGAACCGAATCGGCAAAAAAGCAACTCATCCTGCAGTTTAGAGACATGCTGGAATCACTTACTTCATCGATAAGTGCAGGCTCCAATATCCGCAATGCCTTCTTGGCAGCACAGGCAGACATGAAGTCCCGATACGGCGATGAAAGCTACATAGTGCACGAACTCAAAACTATAAACAGAGGCCTTATGTCAAATGAGAACCTTGAACAGCTTTTAGCGGATTTTGGGAAAAGAAGCGGACTTGCGGATATAAAGAGTTTTGCGGGTGTCTTTGGGACTTGCTTTCGTCTCGGTGGTAACATTAATGATGTAATAAATATGACCTGCCGCGTAATCTGTGACAAGATCGAGATAAGCCAGGAGATCATGACACTCGTCTCGGCAAAAAAAGCTGAACAGTATACCATGCTCGTTATGCCAATCCTTTTTGTTTTACTGCTGAAAGGGCTCGGTCCAGGAATCACCGATATGACGTCATTAAGCGGAAGGATTGCATCTACAATCGCATTGGCACTCTTCGCAACTGCCCACTGCGTATCGCGGAAAATACTTAGAATTGCATTGTAGAGCGAGGATTCGACTATTTATGTGACTCTACAATAGAGCTAGGTGGTGTGTACGTGGAGGATTTTGTACTCTTACTACTATCTGTATTAGTAACTCTGCTGGCAATACTGTATTTAGTTGTCTGGTCTTTGGGTAGTCGCTTTGACGATCTAATAGAGAACTTGCCCTTCAGCAAATACCCATTCAAGGTGCTATATGTCTTTGGATTTGAGATGTTAGCAAGAACAGGATACCGCTTTCACCACCGGTATGATAGGAAAAAGTATAGAAGTTTTTGTGTGCTCTACGGCAAGAAAAATGCTGACTATCATCAAAGGTTGGATCTGGCAAGAAAAATCTCGGTGACGGTTCTAGTGTTTATAATTCTCTTGTTACTCTCTATAGTGCTTGACGCTTGGATTGCGCTAATCTTTGCCTTTGCCGGGACATTAGGAATTGCATATTACTACGATGCGGATACAGCTCAGCGTCTCGCAATGAGGCGCGAGGAGATCCGAAGTGATTTTCCTGAGGTCCTAACATCAATGGCGTTGCTCGTAAATGCAGGACTTATTGTAGATAAGGCCTGGGGGGTTGTGTCAAAATCGGGGGACCGGCTTATATACCGCGAGATGCGTCGCGCTTCAGTGCTTATCGAAAACGGGGTGAGTCCGAATGACGCATGGATGGAATTTGCAGAGCGCTGCGGTGATCCTTATGTCGACAAGGTTATATCTGCACTTCTTCAGAATTTGTCCAGGGGCAACCGTGAATTAGTATTCTTTCTAAAGCGGATGTCTGACGAGAGTTGGAATGAGCAGAAGCATGCAGTCCGCAGAAAGGGTGAGATGGCGTCTACAAAAATGCTGTTCCCAATTATGCTGATATTCCTAGGAATTCTCATTATGATAATGCTACCTATAACAACGAACGGCATCGTTTGACTTTGAGATTTTCAAGTAGTTTTGGGAGGTTTGAAATGAAAGTGACCTATGGAAAGACCAGAAGAATTTTATCCCAAAGAGAGGGCTCCGCTGAAATAATTGCGGTTATAGTCCTTGTGGCAATAGCCATAATACTGGGGATAGCGTTTAGAGGACAGATATCCGAAATGCTTTCGAATATTTGGGACGCCGTCAGGGGAAGAGAGCGCGAGCTCATAGCTGATCTTGAATTATAGTGCGAGATGAGAGATGTGAGCGGTTCAGCATCATTTCTAGAGTATGCGATTATACTTCCTGTGTGCCTTCTTTCGGTGATGATACTCTTTTTCGCGGGTTACTATCTGTGTCATTATGCAGTGCTGGATGCGGCGGCAGACAGGGCAGTCCTTACTGTACAGGGTATTTATGAGGAGACCGGAGGCTTTGGTGGCGGCAGTGCAGAGTACTTGGCCGTTCAGAAGATTGCAGTTCAGGAAACACGGGAGATCATCGATGAAATAAGTTTTCTAGGCGAGGAATTTCTCTTTGATAGTCCCGAGATTGATATTCATGTAGATAGAATGATGATTGGACATGGGATCAATGTTGAGATATCGAGGGCGGTTCGTGTCCCGGAAGTTCTCAGGCAATCTTTTATGGAATCAGCCTTTATTCTGAGAGCGAATTCATATGGAACTCTCCTATGTCCGGCCAAGATGCTTAGCACCACCGATTTCATCATTGAAGTGATTGAGAAGTTTTCGGGTGCAGATATTGACATCTCTTCTGCACTTGGAAAAGTAGCGGCAAAAGTGAGAAGACCACTTAGTGAAGTTCACTAGACTTAACGATCAACTGAATGTCCAAGAGGTCTACATATGCGGAGAATTTACAAAAACAGGGGATCAATATCAATCATACTACTGATAATTTTGTTTCCGACACTGGTTTTTTCCGGGCTCATGATAGATATTGCGCGCCATTATCTCTCTAGATCAGCTATCGAACAGGCAAATAGGCTGACGCTTAACAGTGTTCTTGCCAGCTATGACACAGTTCTAAAAGATGTCTACGGGCTTTTTGCCATTTCCCAGGACCGATCCCTGTCAGACAGAAGACGTAGTGAGCTCCTTAAGGAGCAATTCATTGCCAATATGCAAAATATAATACTCGTCTCTCCTGTAACCGAGGATATCCGAATTTCGCCAGTGCTTTGGAGTAATTACGCGAATCCTGAGGTCATCGAAAAGGGAATTCTAGAGTTTATGAAATATAGAGGGCCTGCAGGCACAGCGTTAAGCATACTCGATTCACTAGATGTGTTCTCCAAAATCGGTGAACAGAGCAGAGTGTCAGAGAAGAGGATGGATGTTGAACTCGGTTATAGAGACATCTCAGCGAAATGTGCGGAGCTCTGCAGAACTATAGCCTTTTATGACTCCCAAGTAGAGATGTACATGGCTGCAGAAAAAGACCTTCTGGGTTGTATCGGTAGGATCGGACAATATGAGGACAAAGAGAGTGAGGAGTATCTAGCTGCATATGATGATGCACAAAGATTCTTTCACGCATGGAAGGAATTCTCACCGGCAGAAATGGCAGATTACGCAATTTCAGAGTGTCTCGGACTACTTGAGAGTCTGGGCAGTCTGGAACAGATAAAAGATGAGTTTAGCCAGTCTGTTGATGAGTATGGAAGAGCGTCCGACGATTCCGATTCGGATGAGTTCTACATCAATATGAAATCCGAGATGAGCAGATATGATGAGGAAATTACGCCTATACGGGTTGAGGGGTTGATAGAGCAGCTTACGGCGGCAAAGAACTACCTGGGTTTGCAGAGTTTTGAGACTGTTGACGAATATATAACAACTGCGCACAACAGCTCACGACTACGCTTCATCGAAAATCAATCCAACAACCGGAGCTTGTATTATCATTCGGAAGACACTTATCTTAAATTGATAAGTGAGGTTATTAACGTCGAAGGGGCTGTGGTTGGGGTTCCTGCTCTCTATATAACACTGTTGTCCTCATTTGGTAGTACTGGCGACGTAGGCGAATTCGGTAGTGGGAAGTCCTTCAAAAAGGGCATAAGTGAGCTAAATGATCTAGCAAGACAAGAAGCCACGGTAGAAGAAGCGTATGCCTACTCCAGGTATCTGTTCATTGATTCCCCATCCTCAGAACAGGTTCAGAATATTCCAGAGTATTTTGACGACATTGATGAGGGAGGATGGTATGGCGTGGTATCTCAGTACCGCGAAATGCTATCCAAAGTATCAGGACTAGTTACGGTTTTGGAGGGCGGTGTAAATGAACTTATTGGCAATCTTTATATTTCTGAATATGTGATTCGGAACTTTTCATACCTGACCTCCGACGCTGATCAAATGACAATGACTGGTGTACCAATAGACCCCGAGCACAATCGGATTTATGGCTGTGAGGCGGAATACATACTATTTGGGAACAAGGGCTGCGCCGAAAGGAAACTGCTTTGGTTTACTCTTAGGGAAGAGGCGGGGCCGGAAAGCAATCTAGCGACAGCTAAGACAAGTATCTTCGCGATAAGGTTCTTGTGTAACAGCATCTTTGCTCTAACCGATTCATCTCTCAATGAGGTGACACTGGCACCTGCCCTTGCCATTCAGGCGGCATCGGGAGGGATCCTACCCTATCAATTGGCCCAACTTACAATAAAGCTTGCACTTGCGCTAGCGGAGTCGGCGATTGATTTAGATACGCTAGTCCGAGGTGAGCGAGTGCCCCTTCTCAAATCATCATCTACATGGAGGTGTTCCGTTCAGGGGATTATTGAGATGCTAAAGGGCCGTGTTTCAACTGAAGTGAGCGAGTTTGTTGATGAGAGTGTGCAGAAGGCTGTAGGCTTTTTGCAGCAGGGCGTTGATGA
>JAAYOS010000111.1 GCA_012520195.1 Clostridiales bacterium
GGAAGTGTGCCCTCAACTGTTCTGGCGTGTAGTGGTCAAGAAGTTCACGGGCTGTAGGAGGCTTGATTTTGCCGCTGCTACTGGCTTTCTTGTTCAGAAATAGTAGATGATTGTTAACTATCAGATGCGGTAATTGCATTTCACCTTCGGGCGGATCAGCTGTCGGTTGCTTGCCCTGCAATCCCATGAACATAGCCATTTCGGCAGGTCCGTAGAAATAGACATTGTCTTCACCTATAAACTGGAACACCCCGGCATCCTTCGAGCACCACCAATCCTTCCAATCGTCGTCATCCTTACCATTCATCTCAAGGAAGCATTTTGTAAAAGAAATCGGTGCCCACAGCGATTCAGGCCATACCCACACGGTTAGACCGTCAAGATCTTCGAGAATCGGAGCAGGAACTCCCCACTCTATATTACCTGTCAGTCTGAATGGGACAAGCGTTTTACCTGTTCTGAATCTTATGGAATTATCAGCGAGGATTTGACAGGCTTTTTCCCTGTCTTCCAATGTCTCAAATACCAAAACAGCGGAGGGCTTTCTGTCTTCCACCTTGCATTCAAACACAGGGAGTTGACTTCTTAAGTCATCAAGGGACTCAAGCAGGTCCTTCTTGATATATATCACGGGAGGCTCGAGAAATTCCCTGATGCTGCTTACAGCAAAATCTCTGATGATCCCATTTCCCTCGGCATTATCGATCCACTTTTTAAGAATAGAGTAGAACTCATCAAGTTTGAAGTACCAGTTGGTTGCATCCTTCATGACAGGCCTTTTACCCGAAAGTAGGCTTTTTGGGTTTATGAGATCGGATGGCATGTATTGGTGGCCAAGGGAGCATTCATCGGCATATGCTTTCTCGGATGAGCAGCCGTCGATAGGACACTGACCTACAACCTGACGGCCGTTGAGATATACGTCGAACTCTGTATCATAAAACTGTGATGTGGTCATTTTTCGTAGATGGCCGTTTTTATACAGTTCAGTAATGATCTCAATAGTTAGCTCCTTGTGGATCTCGGACGCCCTTTCCAGAGCCGATGCAGCATACAAGTTGAGACTGATGCCGTACTTATCAAGCACTTCTTTTTGCAGTTCATGATTCATTTGCACAAAATCGGTTATTGTACCATCAAACTCGCCTTTTTCAACGAGTTGTCTATAGTTTTCTAATATAGGTGAGCCATAACAGTCGGTTCCCGAAACAAATATCACGTTATCCTTTCCAATCCTGTCGCGGAGAAAACGCGCATAGGTATCCGCATGTACAAAAACTCCCCCAAAATGGCCCAAGTGGAGCTCCTTATTTCCGTATGGCATTCCTGCGGTAACAATTGCGCGCTTTGGGAATCGCGGTCGCTCTGCTGTATTTACATTATTCATGGTTATCCTCCGTTCTACTAGCTTACTGTGATTTCGCGAAAAAGTATAGAAAAACTCCCACCTCCAGGATCCATTGTCCTGGGGACGAGAGTTCTCGCGGTGCCACCCCGGTTCACCTTAGCTTTACAGCATAGGCCTCGGCAAGTACATGTAATCAAAGATTCGATTACCTATACTTTTGCACTGTATCGGGTGCGCCCGTTGCAGCCTACCCGACCTGCTGTTATTCACTAACAAGGAAGATCGTATCGGTGCACTGCTCAGGAGCCTGTTCGTAAGGTTTTCAGCATCCCTTTTCACCTTCCGGGACTCTCTGTATCTGAAAATAGCCAAACTACTATTCTCCGTCATCGCTTTCCAATATTAAGTTGAATTATAGCGGTAATATCCA
>JAAYOS010000112.1 GCA_012520195.1 Clostridiales bacterium
CCATAACCCCATAACCCCAATACTACAAAACCAACTATCAATGTAAAAATACGCCGTCCGCACCCTGAACACTGAATGTTCCACCATGCGAACGGCGTATCTATATTACTACTTTGGATACTGTATGTGCGACATGTATTGAGGTTATCCCTTGATCCTCTTAACTGCTTCCTCTGCGAATGTGTTGTTAACCACTTTGTCGTAAGGGGCCTTTTTTGCAAGCTCGCCTGCCTCGGTCATAACTGTCTGGAGCCTATCGTATGCCTCCTCTTTCATTATTGGATTGGGAGCATATGCATCGATCTCCTTGTAGCGGGCGATTGAAGACTCCAACATATCCAGTTCGGTATCAGGGAACGAGTCGGCTACGGCCTCAGCGATCTCTTTCGGGCTGTGTTCCTCAACCCAGATTTGAGCTTTATAAATCGCATTTACAAACTTCTGAATAATCTCCTTATTCTCCTTGATATATGACCCTGTTGCATAGTACGCAGTGTACGGTATCTCGCCACTTTCTGCTCCGATTGAGGCCAAGACATAGCCCTTGCCCTCTTTTTCGATCATTGACGCCGTCGGTTCAAATATTGTCACATAGTCTCCGTGTCCCGATGTAAATGAGCCCGCCATTAGGGCAAACTGGATGCTGTCATCGAATGTAAGGTTTTCTCCGGGTATTAACCCTTTGCTTTTAAGCACATATTCAAATGTCATGTAGGGAACTCCGCCCTTCCTGCCCGGAATTACTAGGGAGCCCTCAAGGTTTGACCAGTCAAATTCATCGGCCGGCTCTCTTCCCATTAGGAAGGAGCCATCGCGCTGTGTTAGCTGGGCAAAAACCTCTGCGTAGTCCTCTCTTCCTTCGTTATAGACATATATTGCAGCCTCAGGTCCGGAGAACCCGATGTCTGCCGCGCCTGAAACAACTGCTGTCATAACTTTATCAGCACCCTGGCCAGTAGTAAGTTCAATTTCAATTCCTTCCTCTTCAAAGAAACCCTTGTTGATTGCTACGTATTGTGGCGCATAAAACACCGAGCGGGTTACTTCATTGAGTCGGATTTTTGTCATATCGGACGACTTTGAACATCCTGGAATCACAGCAAAGATTAGTATAACTGCGAGAATGATAACTGTAAAACGAAATCTCTTCTTCATATGTAGCCTCCAATGGTCGTGGTTTTTTAAAGATTCATCAAACGATTTGCATAGCGTTCTAGCATTGCGACACCTTGATACATCAGGTAAGCCACAACTGCCAGGATGATTACACTGCACATGACTAGATCCATCTGGAAGACCTGACCGCCATACACTATCAGGTATCCAAGTCCGGCTTTAGAAACAAGGAATTCTCCCGCTATCACGCCGACTAAGGACAGACCGATATTGACTTTCAAGGAGTTGAATAACGTACAAATATTAGATGGAAATACGATTTTTGTAAATATTTGACTTCTGCTAGCCCCGAAGGTCGTCGCCATTTTAATTATTTCACTATCGGTGTTTATGAACCCATTCAACATCTCGAGTATTGTGACGACCATAGAAATTGCAAGAGCCACAACAATTATTGCCTGGCTGCCCGCACCTACCCATACAATGATGACTGGACCAAGCGCAATCTTTGGTAGACTGTTTAGGACAACGAGAAAGGGCTCCATGACCCTTGATATGAAATCGCTCCACCAGAGGATCACAGCTACAAGTGTTCCGATTATCGTACCTAAGAGAAACCCAATAATCGTTTCAAGAGCTGTAACTCCGATATGCATAAGAAGATTATTGCTGATCATGCTAACAAAAGTATCTACAATTCGAGATGGCTGACTCATAATGAAGGCGTCGATGACCTTCAATCTTGCGAGGACCTCCCACAGAACCACCAAGCCAATAAGGATGGTAAATTGTGTTACGGCGACGTAGGTTTTTCTCTGCTTGATTTTTCTAAGATAGGCCGCGCGTGCCTCGGATATGCCGTTATAAGTGGACATCAAGATCTCTCCATATCTCGTTAAAATATTGACCGAACTTCGGGTTGTTGCGCCTCTGCAGCGGGGTCTTCACTTCCTCAGGAAACTCTATCTTCAGGGTTCGCTTGATAGTAGCTGGTCTGTTACTCAGCACAATGATCCTATCCGACATGCTGATGCTCTCAGGGATATCGTGGGTGACCATTATTGTAGTCATATTCTCACGTTTCAGAATCTGATAGACATCATCTGTCAGAGCCAGCCGGGTTTGGTAATCAAGCGCGGAAAATGCCTCGTCCAGCAGAAGGAGCTTTGGTCTTATGGCAAGTGTGCGGATAAGCGCAACCCTCTGTCTCATCCCTCCGGAGAGTTGGGAAGGATATTTGTCTTTGAACTCGTACAGGCCGTAATTATTCAGTAGGTGCTCAGCGTATTCGGCGTTTTCGGGTGTGAGAGTTTTCCTTATCTCAAGGCCGAACAGCACATTTTTCAATATAGTTCGCCATTCTAGGAGGCTATCGCTCTGCAGCATGTACCCGATATCCTCCGTTATTCCACTTAGCTTTGTCTCATTTATATACAGTTCTCCGCCGGATGGCTGGAGCAATCCGGCTATGATAGAGAGTAGGGTGGACTTTCCGCTTCCACTTGGGCCGACAACTCCGATATATTCGCCTTCCTGTACTTCAAAACTTATATCGCTCAGAGCTTCAACTTCCCCGTTATGAGCCTGGTAGATCTTGCTTAGGTGCTCAACTCTTAACACTACCCCAATATAATCACTCCGAACTTATCATCTATATTCATTATATAGAGCATCCTCAAAAACTGTGATGACCCGATACTGCTTGATATTTCCGAAACTTAATTGAAAAGCCTTTCACATTCACTTGTAATTAGAAGTGATATGTTGTATAATTTATTAGCGGAATAAGTAATCGGCAACTTATTTCGCGTTATTTTTTGTTAGGGTAATTTGATATATATATTAAGGTGGGCAGAAAATGGAGTTGAACGGGTTCGACAGCGATAGATATCTACAGCTGCAATCGGAAAAGATACAGGAGAGAATAAAGCATTTTGGCGGAAAACTATATTTGGAATTTGGCGGGAAACTTTTCGACGACTTCCATGCAGCGAGGGTTCTGCCCGGATTTAAGCCGGATAACAAGATCCAGATGCTCAAGACCTTAAAGTCTGATGCTGAGATCGTTATTGTCATAAATGCATCCGATATTGAGAAGAGCAAGATTCGTGGGGATTTGGGTATTACCTACGATCTCGATGTGCTGCGCCTTATTGATACCTTCAGAGAGTACGGACTCTATGTGGGAAGCGTTGTCATAACCTTTTACAGCTCACAGCCGGATGCCATTGCGTTCAAACGCAGGTTAGAATCTCTGGGGATAAAGGTGTACAAACACTACGCAATACCGAGCTATCCCTATGACATCCCTATAATATTCAGCGATGAGGGATACGGTCAAAACGAGTATATCCAGACAACCAGACCTCTCGTTGTAGTCACAGCACCTGGTCCGGGGAGCGGGAAAATGGCAACCTGTCTCTCGCAGATCTATCACGACCACAGTTGCGGTATCCAATCGGGATATGCAAAGTTTGAGACATTCCCAATTTGGAACCTACCACTGAAGCACCCCGTAAACCTGGCTTATGAGGCGGCCACTGCAGATATTAACGATTTTAATGTGATAGACCCATTCCATCTGGAAGCTTACAATGTTACAACTGTTAACTATAATCGCGATGTGGACATATTCCCAGTTCTCAAGGAGATGTTCGAACGGATGCTTGGCGAGTGCCCCTACAAATCGCCGACGGACATGGGTGTCAATATGGTGGGGTACTGCATAACAAACGATGAAGTTGTTCAGCAAGCATCGAAGAACGAAATTATCCGTAGATACTACAATGCAAGGTGCAACTTACGTAAAGGCCAAGGATCAGACAGTGAAGTCAACAAGATCGAAATGCTCATGAAGCAGGTGGGAATAAGCCCAAGTGACAGGAAGTGTGCTGTAGCAGCTCTGCAAAAGGCTGAGGAGACGAATGCCCCTGCTGCAGCAATTGAGTTACATGACGGGACAGTAATCACTGGGAAGACCTCCGAGTTGCTCGGGGCATCCTCTGCAATGTTGCTAAATGCACTGAAGCATGTTGCGGGAATAGCGGATGAAGTGGAGCTAATATCTCCAGCTGTTATAGAACCGGTTCAGGACCTAAAGGTCAACCATCTCGGCAACAAGAACCCGAGACTGCATACCGATGAGCTCCTAATTGCACTTTCGATATGTGCTGTTAACGACCCTATTGCTGCGAAGGCTATGAATCAGCTTTCACAGCTGAGTGGATGTGAGGTACACTCTTCTGTGATTTTGTCTCAGGTTGATGAAAGTACGTTCAGGAAAATCGGTGTTAACCTGACTGCTGAGCCCCGCTATCAGACAAATAACCTGTACCACAAGTAACATGTATTACTAAACAAACGTAATACAAGTAAACTCTTTTGATATTCATTTTGAACAATAAAATACGAAGGACATACCTTGTTTGCGGCTGTGAGGCCTACAAAAAGGTATGTCCTTCGATTATTTTACAATAGTTGATTTCGGCTATGATCCGGAGACCACCATGTCCTCCAGTTCCTTCAATTTATCCTTTGTGATGAGAGCGTCCTTGTTAGTGTTCTTCATCTTGACGACATACGTCCATCTGCCGTAGGGGTAGATTTTTGAGATATAACGGGTATTGAGGATGTATGCCCGATGGCTTTTGAAAAAGTTAATGTTGCTGAGCTTTCCTAGAAGTGAGCTGAGACTTTCTGAGGTGCTGTAGCTCTCTTCCTGTGTGACAATGTAAGTAGTCCGAGATTCGCGGTATATCATGATGATATCTTCGACAGGGCAGAATACCGTTTGCTCTCTGTTCTTGATCATCAGTGTTTTTGGTGTTGAAACACGAGACTGCAGCTTATGCTTCTGAAGTCTGCGTAGCGACTGACGTACACGGTCCGCTTTAAAGGGCTTTAGCAGATAGTCGAAAGCGTAGACCTCAAAGGCATCGGGCATGTATTCGCTGTGTGCAGTAATGAACATAATTGCTATATCGGGGTGGGTGGCCGCAATTTGCTTTGCGGCCTCGTCACCAGAGAGAACAGGCATTTTTACGTCGATGAAGACTACATCAGGATTCAGTTCACCACACAGGCGGACTGTTTCTTCGCCATTGCCGGTCTCACCGACGAGAGTAAAGCCCTCCATGCTATCGATCAGCTTTCGAAGCACCAGTCGCATCCCGGCATCGTCATCTGCAATTAATACCTTCAGCTCCATCGTCTGCCTCTCCCTCTTTTTGAAAGCGGGAGACCTAGGACCTCAGCAAGAACGATGCCTCTCATGGCTTCGGATGGGTTGATTTTGGAGGGTAAGGCGCTTCTCGATTTACGCACCTTATAGGCTGGGTCGACTGC
>JAAYOS010000113.1 GCA_012520195.1 Clostridiales bacterium
AAATAATCAAAAGAAAAGCTATCATGATGAACTTAATATTGATGGATTGAAAAAAGCTTTTGAGGAAATGGAGCCTTAATACCCTCCTTTTTGATATGCTTTTACACACTCAATTCACGACACTCCAAGCTAAAATGAGGGTGCCGACAATTCAATATGTAAATCCCCATAAAACAATAGCCCCTACCAAAAGTCAGTAAGAGCTATCAAGAGATGCTATTCAGTTATCATCTGGAAGTATATCAGTGCTTGCTTAATTGCTTCCTCTTTATCTGGCGGGCATTGCGGAGTCTTCTGATTCTCCGACTTTGACAGGTTATAATTTTCACCAACCTCCAGACCGTACTTCCGTTTGACCTGAGAGATGTATAGGCTTGATACTTTCAGATTGAAATTCTGGCGAACATATTCCTTGATTTCTTTGTAGGTTGCTTTGCTTTCTGCTGGTGTAGGATCAAGTTCATCCAAGTCCAAGTCGATCTCTATTCTATCATTTGGCTTTTGTTGGGACAGAAGCACAACCGTCTCCACATGCGTTGTCCTCGGAAACATATCCACTGGTTGCACATGTTGAACGGTGTAATGCTCTTTTAAGAGCCCCAGGTCACGGGCTAGAGTAGCCGGATCACAGGAAATATAGATGATGCGGGCCGGGCCTATTTCAAGAATTGCTTCGATAGTTTGAGAAGAAAGCCCCTTTCTGGGTGGATCGACTGTGAGCAGGTCAATAGTAGTCTTAGATGAGACAATTTCCTTGGCAGCTTCGCCGGCATCTGCGCAGATAAAGTCTACATTTGTAATCTCATTAAATACGGCGTTCATTCGGGCATCTTCAATTGCTTCGGGTATTATTTCTACGCCATAGACATGCTTCGCTTTTTTAGCCAAGTTCAAGGTTATAGTCCCTATTCCGCAGTATAAATCCAGAACATTTCCAGTTCCTGTGAGGTCCGCGAAATCCAACGCAATACTATACAGGTTTTCTGTTTGAGCGTGGTTGATTTGGAAAAAGGAATATGGGGATATACGGAATGTCAGACCGCATAATGTGTCAGTGAGATACTGTTCTCCATAAAGGGTCGTTATAGGACCAGTCAGGGCAACATTACCGACATCTTCGTTATGGATAAGCATAATCCCAGAAATTTGCGGGAACTCTTCTACAAGCCGGGTGGTAAGCTTATCTATGTTATCTATGTGTTTTGTGGCTGATACTAGACAGACTTGTATCTGTCCTTCCGAGGAAGTCCTGGTAAATACATGGCGTAGAGTGCCTGTATGCTTGGTTTCATCATACATTTCTAAGTTGTTTTCCGCGGCAAAATCCGCTATTACTCCTACCACTTGGTTTGTTAGGTGGCATTGAAGGGCACAGTGCTCTATTGGTATTACATCGTGCGATCCGCGGCGATAAAATCCTATAACCGGCGCACTCCGAGTGTTTGCTGTCTGGAATATGGCTTTATTGCGGTAACCGTCAATATCCGGTGAAGGGGTAACCGGTTCAACAGGCATGTCAATGCCACCAATTCGTTTGAGTGCATCGCTGACACGCTCCTGTTTGAGGCGTAATTCTTCCTCATATGAGATATGGCGGTATGCACAGCCCCCGCACTTATCAAAATAGGGGCAGTCATTCTCTATGCGATGGGGCGAGGCCTGAATAATGGTCTCCACGCGGGCAAATGCGTGCCTTTTTTGGACTTTAAGTATACGGATATCACAGAGATCGTCCTTTGCAGCACCGCGCACAAAAACGGCCATGCCCTCAATTCTGCATATGCCTTCTCCGTTCGAACCCCAATTTTCAATTTTTGCACGATATATATCATTTTTCTTCATAGATTTGTTCTATCTTAAACCCTTTCATCGTATTAAAACAATTATAAGCAAACTCGAATCTGTTGCACTTTATCTAAATGTTTATATCTTGATTATACTACCCCTTGATTATACCACACCGTCCCCCAAATTGAACTACAACTAAACCAGACATTACATACTGATAGGTCATGTTCATGTCTGGTTTATCTTCGTGTTCTATATGGTGTTCTATATGATTATGCGGATAATTTTAGCTACTCTTGCCGATACCAGTAATCTCTACAAGCTGGTATTTCATCGTTCCAAGACCGATTTTCTCGCCATGAGCCAGGGCCGCCCTGCCTTTTTCAAATAATCTCTGACCATTGGATTTCTGAACTAAATCAAGGCATGCAGCATCTATGGCAACGGGATCTTTGCCGGCAAGAATACCGATGTTTTCTGCAATTGGTCTCATAGGCATGCCAGCACAGTCACACTCTCGGGTAATGTTATGAACAAAGGTGATATATATTATATCTTTACCCTTTGATGCTCCATAGGCATACTCTGTCAGTTTTTGAATGAAATTAGATCCACCCCATGTGTTACTGATTGCACCTACAGGGCAGACAGCAATACATCCGGCGCACCCAACACATTTATCGTCATCAATTACTGCTGTTTTCTTCATGCGTATAGCAGAGTAATCACACTTCTCAATACATACGCCACAGGAGATGCAGCTTCTGGAGTCCACGCGTGGAGATATGCCTGAATGCTGTTCCAGCTTTCCTGCTCTAGAAGCAAAACCCATAGCAAGCTGTTTGATTGCTCCCCCAAATCCAGCTGCACCGTGTCCCTTAAAATGGCTCATGACAATAAGCTGGTTGAACCGCCCATATCCTTTGCCGATTTTGGCCTTACTGATATAGTCTTTATTCACTTCTATCTCATCGAACTCTGTTCCAATATCTCCGTCTGCTATTATTATCGGGATTTGCGTAAAGCCGTGAGCCTTCGCGGTTTCCAGATGAAGCTCAGTTGTTGTCCTTGAGCCCCGGTACAATACATTTGTTTCGATGTAATACGGCTGTACCCCCTGCTCTCGTAGGTATTCTATGACTGCATCGTAACAAACGGCAGGGATAAAGGTTCTATTCCCTTTCTCTCCAAAATGAACCTTAATGGGCACCTCATTCTCAAACCGATGTCCTGTTTCTGAGATAATTTTTCTTAACAGCTCCAGCGCTTCTCTACCAAGCTCGTTATAATTTGATCCGGAGTTCCTAATAAAAAATACCTTGCTCAATTTAATCCATCATTTCCTCTCAATAATGCTAATTAAACTTCTCCGATAAATATATTTCATAATCTAACTAAAATTATATTCTAAGCTGACGATTTTTTCAACATTCTCTCACTTTTTCTCTCAACTTCATGTAAATATTACGCTAAAAGACCCTATTGTAGTAAGTCACCTCAACCTTAGTCGATTGTTATTTATCATAAATTTACAATAACATCGGCACAGTATATTGTCAAGTTGCTATGGACGTAGTACTAATTGACACTCACACTGATGAATAGTATAATTCGACATGTGTGATACGTCATACGTATTATCTCAATAGCTATTATGGTAGGTGTAAGCATGAGAAAAACTCGCCCTAAGTTATCTGACGAGATTGCGGATATTATTTTGAGAAGAATCATGGATGGTGAATATTCGCCAGGCACAAAGATTCCAAATGAGTTTGAGTTGGCGGAAGAACTTAACGTCGGACGCGGCACTGTTAGAGAAGCGGTCAAAACACTAGTATCGCGCAATATATTAGTGATCAAGCGTGGAAATGGCACGTACGTTGCAGAGCATCCGGGGCAAGTTGACGATCCGCTAGGATTTGCATTTAGCCCAGATAAGTTTCGGCTTGCAAATGAGCTCTGTGAGGTCCGTTTGATTTTAGAGCCGGAGATAGCAGCTCTGGCAGCTGAAAGAGCGACTGTTCAAGACATTAAGAAAATCCAAAAGTACTGTGATGAGGCGGCTGAAGCAATACGTACCGGCCTAAATCATACCGATGCAGATATAAAATTTCACAGAGCTATTGCCTCCGCCAGTCACAATCAGGTGATGGCCAGTGTAGTGCCTGTTGTTCAAAGAGGTGTAAGCCTTTTTATTGAGATTGCAGATCAAACTCAGCTTGATATGACAATCGTTACACATCAAAATATATTGGAAGCTATAAAAAACAGAGACTCAGAGGCGGCTCGCGAGGCAATGCGTGTTCATTTAATTGAGAATCAACAGATATTCAATAGAAAATCAGCTAACATGCAAAAAGGCCAATAATTATTTAGCATAAACATCAATATAAACATAGACCATCAGAATCTCCTCTCTTTACCAATTTGGATCAGGGGAGATTTTTTATGTTGTCACCATTTTTCGATTGACATCGCATTCAATATTGTGTACTATAGACACAACCTTATACACGTATGACGTCTGACGTCATACTGTAAAGCCATAGTTATACATCATAGAAAGTTGGTATTACATATGAACAGCATGAATGTTTCTAACTTGGAGAGGGTTGCAAAACAAATCCGTCGCAACATCGTTGAGATGGTCGGCATCGGAAAGGCTGGACATCTAGGAGGCTCGTGTTCATCCGCTGATATTGCAACAGTACTGTACTTCCACAAATTGCGAAGAAAGGATGACGATCTTTGCTGGTCTGATCGCGACAGGCTGATATTCAGCAAGGGACATGCTGCACTCTGCCAGTATGCTGCTCTTGCTGAGCTCGGAATCATAGACAGAGCGGAGCTTACACGAGTGAAAACCTTGGGTGGGATTCTCCAAGGACATCCAGACATGGTGAGATGCCCTGGAATTGAAGCTAATACCGGTTCATTAGGGCAAGGGTTATCAATATCACTGGGATTGGCACTGGCAAAACGTCTTGATAAAAGTCCGGCTCGAATATACTGCATTATTGGCGATGGCGAACTGAATGAAGGACAGTGTTGGGAAGCAGCGATGGCCGCTGCGCATTACAAAGTAGATAATCTTGTCGCAATAATTGATAGAAATCATTTACAGGCAACTGACGAGACATCAAAAATCATGTCATGCGACAGAATAGATGAGAAATTCAGGGCATTTGGATGGGAGACATTGACCGTTGATGGTCATAATATCGAACAGATTATTGAAGTGTTGGACAAGGCGGATACAGTCGAAGAAAAACCTGTAGCAATTGTTGCGGAGACGGTAAAAGGCAAGGGAGTCTCCTTCGCAGAAGGTAAAGTGCAATACCACAACGGCACCTTGACAAAAGACGAATACGATGAAGCCATTGCCGGCTTACTGTAAGGAGGATAATGTTATGGCAGAGAGGAACCAAAGAACCGCTTATGGTGAAACGTTGGTAGAGCTTGGCGGGACTAATGAGAATATTGTAGTACTTGATGCAGATTTGAGTAAGTCAACAATGGGAGTATTATTCAAAGAAAAATTCCCGGAGCGCCACTTTGATATGGGGATAGCAGAGCAGAATTTGATGTCTGTTGCTGCGGGAATGGCATTGGCAGGTAAAGTTCCATTCGCCGCCTCATTTGCTGTGTTTGCTTCAGGCCGTGCGTACGATCAGTTAAGACAGTCAATAGCATCTGCCCGTCTAAATGTGAAGGTATGTGGGTCCTCATCCGGTCTCTCTGATTTCGGTGACGGGTTTACACACCAAGCAGTTGAAGATATAGCACTCATGCGCGCAATGCCCAACATGACAGTTTTTGCCCCTGTGGATGATCTTGAGACTGAGAGAATCGTCCGTTATATGGCTGAAAATGAGGGACCTATGTACATAAGGATAAACAGGAACCCCCTTCAACGCGTAACCAGCGAGAGAGATGTATTTGAATTCGGAAAACCAGCTGTGTTGAGGGATGGCAAAGATATAACAGTATTTGCACATGGAGTTATGGTGAAAAAAGCCCTTGACGCAGCCGAGGACCTATCGGGAACGGTTGATGTAAAGGTTGTCAATGTAAGCACCCTTAAACCTCTTGCAGAAGATGAAATTGTATCCGCCGCAGCTGGTTCTAGAGGAATCGTGGTCGCAGAGGAGCACTCGGTGATTGGAGGCTTATGTGCTGCAGTATCACAAGCTATGCGGGGACATGGGATTCCTATAGAGTTTGTTGCTATCCAAGATATGTTTGGAACCAGTGCTCAAAACTATGAAGAGCTGCTAGAGGAGTACAACCTAACAACAGATGCTGTTATTAATGCTATCTCAAACGTAAAAAAACAGCATGAGAGAGGACGGTCATAATGTCTGTTGAATCCAATCTAAAAAGATTGTTTTCCTTAGAAGGAAAGGTGGTCTTAATGACAGGGGCTGCTGGCGGTATTGGTACCGAGCTTGCAAAAGGGTTGGCTGGCGTAGGCGCCGAGGTAGCAGCTTGCGATGTGGATGTTGAGCGTCTAAAGGCTTTGGAAGAACAAGTAGTTGGAGATGGCGGTAAAGTAAGAACTTATGTAATGGATGTTACAAGTAATGACTCGGTAAAGACCTGCGTAGATGCAGTTATCAGGGACTCTGCTCAAATTGATGTCTTGATAAATGCTGCAGGTATCAATAAACGAGAAGGTTTTTTAGATGTAACGGAAGAGACCTATGATAGGATCATGGATATTAACCTGAAAGGGGTCTTCAGAGTAACACAGGCAGTGGTACCGCACATGATGAAAAGGCGAAAAGGAAGCATCATTAATGTTGGCTCCCACAATAATACCGGTATGCTTGCAGGCTGCAGTATTTACGGTGCCACGAAGAGCGGGCTTCAAGCATTTACAAGAGCCGGGGCTGTGGAGTGGGCTGAATGGGGCATTCGAACCAACTCTATCTCACCCGGGCATATTCTCACACCTCTAACTCAGGTAACTTGGGATCACCCTACCCGCGGAGATTATCTCAGAGAACGGATTGCATTACGCCGTCCCGGGTATCCAGAGGAATTGCTTGGGACTGTAGTTCTATTGGCTTCTGATGCATCGAGTTACATAACAGGTTCAAATTTCGTTCTTGATGGCGGGTGTCTGTGCGGTGGAACTCCATGGGAATATGACACGAAGTATCGCTATCAGGGGTAACAGACTTAGAAAAGGGAGGAAATTATTATGTACGTTGGATTAATCGGTCTCGGAATAATGGGAAAGCCGATGGCCAAAAACTTACTGAAAGCCGGATATAGTCTGTACGTTAATGACCTCAATAATGAAGCCGTTGAGGAAATTGTGGCGGCAGGTGCTAAAGCCGCTTCTAAAAAGGAGATTGGTGAAAAATGCGACCTGGTATTGACTATGCTGCCTAACAGTCCGCAGGTGAAGGATGTCATGCTAGGAGATGACGGGGTTGCAACTCATATGAAGCCGGGGTCCACTTTCATTGACATGAGCTCGATAAACCCAGTTGCTTCTCAGGAAATTGCGGCTGTTTTATCCGAAAAGGGCATTGACATGTTAGATGCTCCTGTTTCGGGAGGAGAACCAAAAGCAATTGATGGGACACTAAGTTTTATGGTGGGCGGAAAACAAGAGGTGTTTGACAGATTTAAGCCTGTGCTTGAGACAATGGGTAGCTCTGTCGTACGCTGTGGCGAAATTGGCGCAGGGAATACAACAAAGCTAGCCAACCAGATAATAGTAGCCTTAAACTTAGCCGCTTGCTCTGAAGCATTTACACTGACAAAAATGGCGAATGTAGATCCGCGTTTGGTGTTTGATGCTATTAGGGGCGGACTAGCCGGAAGTACAGTGATGGATGCAAAAATGCCGATGATTTTGGAAAGGAACTTCAAGCCCGGTTTCAAAATTGATTTACATATAAAAGACTTGGACAATGCCATAGACTGTGCACATGAGATTGGGGCACCGGTACCATTAACTGTTCAAGTACAGGAAATGATGCAGAACTTGCACTTCGACGGCAGAGGGCAGGATGATCACAGTGGTATTTCAAATTACTACGCAAAAATCTCGGGCACTACCATCGGATGAGAAGTAAAATCACCGCAATCTTTTCTAATTGTTCGTATAAGCTCCGACAATGATGAGAGAAACTCAACAAGGAGGTAAACAATTTTGAAAAAAGCAAAGGTAACTGTACATCCAGACTACAAAATCGACAAGGTAGACAAACGTTTATTTGGCGCTTTCCTAGAACCAATCGGAAATCTTGTATATGGCGGCATGTACAATCCTGAACACCCCACTGCGGATGATATGGGGTTTAGGCAAGATATTATGGATGCAATAAAGGAATTTGACATCCCAGCCATCCGCCTACCTGGAGGAAATTTCGTCTCGGGTTGGGATTGGAAAGGCTCCATAGGCCCCAAGGACGAACGCAAAGCTGCCCTGGATCTCGCCTGGTTCCGGATCGAACCAAACATTATCGGTCACGATGAATATT
>JAAYOS010000114.1 GCA_012520195.1 Clostridiales bacterium
AAGTCTGGCATTTTGCTCAACCAAGAATATTGTGGTGCCTGACGCGTTTATTGATTTGATTATATCAAATATTTCCTGAACAAACAACGGTGCAAGCCCCATTGATGGTTCATCAAGAAAAAGCATCCTGGGATTGCTCATTAGAGCTCTGCCCATCGCGAGCATCTGCTGCTCACCGCCCGAAAGGGTTCCTGCAAGCTGCCTTTTTCTATCTGCCAGTATTGGAAAGTGACTGTATACCAACTCAAGATCCCGATTGATACCCGCCTTATCGCGGCGTAGATAAGCCCCTAATTGGAGGTTTTCAAGAACCGTCATAGAGTAAAATACCCGTCTCCCCTCGGGGACATGCGAGATCCCAAGCCGTACACGGTCCTGAGCGCTAAGATTTGTGATATCGGTTCCTTCAAAAGTAACTGTGCCTCCGGTAGGCTTTTTCAAACCCGAAATTGTGCGCAGTATAGTGGTTTTTCCTGCACCGTTTGCGCCAATCAGTGTTACGATCTCACCCTGTTTGACTTCGAGCGAAACATTCTTTATCGAATGGATCACACCGTAATGGACATCAAGATTCTTAATCTCAAGCATTTTCAACTTCCTCCCCGAGGTAAGCCTCTATAACGCGCTTATTTGACTTAATTTCTTCGGGGATACCCTCCGCAATAACAACCCCGTAGTCCAACACGTATATTCGCTCACAAATACTCATGACGAGGGACATGTCGTGCTCGATAAGAAGGATCGATAGATCGTAATCCCTCCGAATTTTCGTAATCAGCTCTGTAAGTTCTGCCGTCTCAACCGGGTTCATGCCTGCAGCAGGCTCGTCGAGCAGCAATAGGATCGGATCTGTTGCGAGAGCACGGGCAATCTCAAGCTGCCTCTGTTCACCGTATGGCAGATTCTTTGCTAGCTCATCCCGCTTTTCATACAGGTTGAAGATGTTTAGCAGGTCTCCGGCTTTTTCAATGATCTCAGCTTCGGTCCTCCTGTAAGCCCTGTTGTGGAAGAAAGCTGAATGCAGACCGTACTTTACGTGCTGGTTCATGGCTATTTTAACATTGTCAAGCACCGTCAAGTCCTTAAAAAGGCGGATATTCTGAAACGTTCTCGCAATACCGTTTTTACAGATTACATGGGGTCTCAACCCCTGAATCTTCTTGCCTTCCAGTTCAACCGTTCCACTGGTGGGCAGGGTAATACCGGTGAGGAGGTTGAACAGAGTTGTTTTTCCAGCGCCATTAGGCCCAATAAGACCGATAAGTTCGCCCCTGTTTATCTCGATATTACACTTTAGTACTGCGGTAAGACCGCCGAATACTTTAGTCAATCCCTCTGTCTTTAGAACCGGCACTATGCCTCCCCTCCTTTCCCTTTACCAACAGACCGGACCTTACTTTGCACTCTCTCCCTGACTCCCTTAAACATGATACCGGAAATTTCCTTTGAGCCCATTAGTCCCTGTGGCCGGAATATCATTATCACTACAAGAAGCACTGCATATATTATCATTCTTAGCGCAACTAAACTCTGCAGCATTGAAGATATCAGCTCCAGCAGTACCGCTGCAACGACCGACCCGGATATGCTGCCCAATCCACCGAATACCACAATTACAAGAACATCGATTGACTTGGCAAATCCAAAAAGCTCCGGTTTGAGGAAGAAGAAGTACGAAGCATATAGTGCTCCCGCTATTCCAGCAAAGAATGCACCTATAGTGAATGCGGTAACCTTGCTGCGAGTTGTGTGAATGCCCATTGATTCGGCAGCAATCTCATCTTCACGGATTGAGATACTGGCCCTTCCGTGGGCGGAGTTAATGAAGTTCGTAATAATGATAATAGTGCCCACAGTGAAGAAGAACAACCACGCCCAATTAACAAACTGCGGTATGCCAATCAGACCAGCAGCGCCATTTGTAATCTCCATGTTAAGGAAGAGTATGCGTATGATCTCAGCCATACCAAGTGTGGCAATTGCAAGGTAGTCGCCCCGTAATCTAAGTGTCGGCAGCCCAACAAGCACACCAATAATAGCAGCGCAAAGTGCACCCATTATTACTCCAATGATAAATCCGAGAACTGTGGGATATCTGAGTGTAATAATAGCGCACGTGTATGCCCCTATAGACATAAATCCGGCGTGTCCGAGAGAAAACTGACCCGTAAATCCTGTGATCAGATTAAGGCTTACCGCCAGGATGATATTGATGCAGACTCTTGCAATGATACCCATAATGTATCCGTCTATGAAGCCTACAGTATCGAGTATCTGTACCACTGCAAAGACAGCAAGCAAAATCAAGGCGATTCTTACGTTTCTGTTTTTTATCAGCTTCCTCATGGCTACACCTTCTCCCCGGTGTTTTTGCCGAGCAATCCGGCCGGTTTGATGATCAGTATTAGAATGAGTATCGCAAACACGACTGCATCCTTATACATCGAGTCGAGGTAACCTGATACGAAAACCTCAACGATACCAATAAAATACCCGCCTATCATGGCCCCCGGGATAATTCCAATACCCCCGAAGACTGCTGCAACAAATGCCTTTAGGCCGGGCAGCGCCCCCATGAGAGGGTTGATGGAATTATAGTAGATACCTACCAACACACCTGCGGCGCCGGCAAGGGCCGATCCTATTGCAAAGGTAAATGAAATCGTAGAATCGACGTTGATCCCCATAAGTTCAGCTGCATCCCTATCCAGAGAGACAGCTCTCATTGCTTTGCCTACGCGAGTCTTTTTGACGGAAAGCTGTAAGAGTATCATCAATCCAACTGTTATTGCGAATATCAAAATCTGCTGTGATGTGATGGTAAGGCCCCTAATCTTATAAGATTCGGCAAGCCAGCCTGTAATCTGGGGGTATGCGCGAACGTTAGGCGAGAATATGTACATCATGCCGTACTCCAGGAACATCGAAACGCCGATAGCGGTAATCAAAACAGCTATCCTTGTGGCGTTCCTCAGCGGCCTGTATGCAATCTTTTCGATGAGTATGCCCAGCAAGGTGCATACAACCATGGCAATAAGGATTGACCAAGCCACGCCAATCTTAAGTACCGACAGACATAGAAATCCGATATATGCACCAATCATATAGATGTCGCAATGGGCAAAGTTTATCAACTTGACGATACCATATACCATTGTGTAGCCCAATGCAACTAGTGCATATATACTGCCCAAAGACAGCCCGTTAACAACCTGTTGAAGAAAATTCAAGGTTTCTCCCCCAATTCCTGCAGAGATATTTTTCCTTATGCAAACAGGGGCGATAGTCATCGCCCCTGTATGATAATCCTAATAATATACGAAGGTTCTGTATGCTATTTTACTCTAATCAGCTGGATTTCTCAGCAGTTGCCTGCTCTCCATTCTCCAGTCCGATTACGATAATCGATTTTACAGCGTTGTGGTTTTCATCTACACTGATAGTACCTGTAACACCTTCAAAATTGACAGTCTCCTCAAGTGCTTTTTTCAGCGACTCGCGGTCAAGCTTTTCACTGCGTTTGAGACCATCAGCTAAGAACATCCCGAGATCATACCCAAGAGCGTTGAATGCATCGGGTTCCTTTCCGTACTTTGCCTTGAAGCTCTCGATGAAATCGACAACCTTCGGGTCTTTATCGAGGGATGAATAGTGGTTGGTAAAGTACACATCGTTCAGAGCCGATGCACCGGCCAGGTCTGTAAGGAGTGGGGAGTCGAAGCCGTCCGCACCAAGTATCGGGGCGTCGATACCGAGCGCTCTTGCCTGCTTGATAATAAGTCCGGCCTCCTCATAGTAGCCCGGTATGTAGATTACATCAAAGTCCAGAGCACTGATCTTAGTGATTATCGCATTAAAGTCGGTGTCCTTTGCAACATATGCTTCCTCGCCGACAATAGTGCCGCCATTTGCTGTAAATGTTGCTGTGAAATTCTCGGCCAGACCCTTAGCATAGTCACTTGAAGTGTCCTTAATTATTACAGCTGTCTTTGCACCAAGTTTATTGAATGCAAACTCGGCCATCGCCGAACCTTGGAAGGAGTCTGCGAAGCATATACGGAAAGCATACTTCTTTACATTTCCGTTTTCGTCAACTGTCACGTCATCCGCAGTAGCAGAACCGCTGATAACAGGGATTCTTTCCTTTTCTGCTACAGCTACCTCGGATTTGAATGCGCCTGATGTGGCCGGCCCTAGGATTGCAAGCACTTTGTCCTGTGAAATAAGTCTGTTCGCAAGTATAACGGCTTCAGATGGTTCGGATTTGTTGTCATACTCGACTGGTACAATCTTCTTACCATCAATTCCACCCGCAGCGTTTATTTCGTCTATTGCGAGCATAATACCGTCAACTGAGCTCTGTCCGTATGAGGCGACCCCTCCGCTGAGCTCATAGTTAATTCCAATTTTAATCTCATCTACGTTGTCCTTAGAACATCCTGCTGCCAATGAGATAAGCAAGACAAGCGTAAGTAGAAACACGAGCTTTTTCATGACCTCTCACCTCGTATCAGTTAATGCTAATGATTTTACATTGTATGCATCAATTTGTCAAGATAGCAATTTAGCGCATTAGATACAAAATGTGAAGTGCGAAAGGCAGGATTTTTGCTGTAGCTGTAAGTTCTACTCGTTAAGTGCCCCAAAAGCCTCTTTCAGCCTACCTACATCATCAATCCCAACTAGCAATCTTGACTGTCCGTCAAACTCTACCAAGTAACTCTGACTGTCATACAGATAGAGCGATAGGACCATTGTATGGAAGTACTCTGTGTTACGGTGAAACACGATTTTAACCTCGGGTTCACTAAAGGGAGATGGCTTATCTGTCTGATCAATAGTAGTCATTGCGTTTATGCTGCGAAGGAACTTATCGACCTTTTCGGATTCCCCCGGATAGCCGTCAACAAGATATGATACATCTCCTTCTTCGGAGCGCTCAAAATAGATTGTACGTGTCTTTCCGTCAACTAAAATCTCCATAGAGTCAACGGTATTCCACTCCATCAGGCATACGTCGTCCGCGCGAAGCGACTCGAAATCCACAGCAGCAAGTGAATCTGCAGTTTCGGTGCTAATCGTATAAACAATTCCCGAATTGCCAGTCTTGGCATAGCATCTTTCACCTTCAAAATCACCGAGCATCAACGTAAAGTCGCCGCTTGGGAGCTTCGCAGTTACAGTTACTCGTGGTTCGTCAAGTCCGTAGGTCTTAAGTGCTTCATCGGTTGCGTTGTACTCAACGCAATCCTGCCACACTATGCCTTTTATCTGGTTTTGGAGTTTGTTCACTTTCAACATTCCAAGTGGTGCATAGCCTTTGTTTCCATCAACATCAAACTCATAGAACCATTTATATGCATTTGTATATGTTATGCCGCTGTGTGATGATTTATATACTATTTTATTATCGCTATGGGGAGTGGAAATAATAAGAGTTTCCGCGGACGAAACATCCGGAACTGTCTCCCTCTCCACAATATCCATAAGTGTATTTCCAAAGGCATCGGGCAGGTTTCCATCAACCATGTAGACCGTCTGTCTGTCGTCGATAATAAGGTAATAATCCCCCGTAATCTCGTTTTTATCGCCTATCGAACAGGTAACCAGTGGCCCGTTATCGCTCGAAATACGGATCTTGTACGTAGGGTCATCCAGTCCGTACTCAGAAAGCGCGGCTATATCCTCGATGGAACGTGACGCTTTGACCTCACTTATGGCAGTGAGCATTGTGTTCACTTTTGCCATGCTGAGAGGGAATGCACTATCACCGGAATACTGCCATGTACCGCCTACCTTTTTAAGAAGGATCTCCTCTTCATCATACTCCCAAGAAAGCTCTGTTACCGTTGCCGTATTAACTGAGAAAACAGTAACGTCACTGCCACCGACACCTTCTGCCGAATCCTCTGCGGTGAGCCGTGTTATGGCAACATATCCTATGATCACAACCACAAGTACCGCAGCAAGTATCAACATTCTTGTCGCGCGCTTCATTATCTGCGTCTCCTCCTTACCCATACGCTGACTCCGGCAAGTATGAAAATTGCAGGCATAACTCCGACAAGGACTACGCTCCAGCGGTTCGCGGCGGACGCCGGAACTGTCAGCAGCTCATTCTTGATCACTTTAGGATGAATGGATATTTTGTCCTCCCTCTCGCTCATCCAGTTAAGCGAGTTTAGAAGCAAGTCGAAGTTTCCGCCTGAAACCATCTGATCGATCGACGAATCAAGAAGGCTTGAAGATGTAAACCATACGATTTTCGTCTCAGCATCCTCTAGCTTGTCGGTTATTGCAACACCCAGCTTGAAAGGACCATCAACATCACCCTCCTCTTTCTCCATTGTCTCCATGTTCATACCGGCCACCTTGGAGAAGGATTTATCGGAAGTAGTGAGGAGCGCGTCAACCCTTACATTATCGCGCTTTTCATCAAGCTCCACAATACCCTCAGCGATTGGCATGAGGGCGTAGAAACCTCCGTCGCGTAGAGGATTGGTGATTACATGCGCATTTATACGCGGTAGTAGGTAGTGGGTATACATGCTTAAACAGTAATTCGGATCACCTTCAAGCACAATACCTTCTACAGTACTAACACCATAGTCCTCCATAAGAGCATCAAGATTAGGAGTAGATCCTTCAATGATATCTGTTATGAGGAGCAGATTCCCACCTGACCTCAAATACTTTTCGACCTTTTCAATATCACTCATCGGTAGATCAGATGTGGGGCTGTTAATCACCAATATGTCAGCATCCTCTGGCACACTATCAACGGTGAGCAGGTTCAGTGTTTCGATTTCAACATTCTCTTTGGTTATCGTTTCCCGAAGAGCATCACTGAACTCATTTTCGCCATGTCCGGTGAGCAAATACGCTTTTGGCAAGTTATCGCTTGTTACATAGTCTATTGCGCTAGTAACGCAGCTTTCGCCATAGAAGTCTATCGTGCGCTGATAGGTGCTATAGTCGATCTGCTGCACATACATTTCGTAATAGGTTACATAGCGGCTTCTATCTCCGCTTACAACTATGATGCTGTTTTCATACACAGGGTCACTAGTATACTGCTGAACAAACCCGGGGTACACAACCGGATCCTTAAGTATGACATCAACCTTATCGTTAAGAGCCTCATATCTTTTCAGCATATTGAGAATCGTACTGTCCTCGTTTCCACTCTGAGCAAGGAGATACACCTCAACACTCTCATCGAGCTCCCTTACGATTTTCTCAGTCTGTTCAGATATTGAGTATAGCTGATTTTTTGTCATATCAATCTTGGTATAAGTTGCGGGCAGCTTATCTGTAATCATAATAATGCCGACAGCAATAGCGATGACGATAACGGAAGATATTGCGCTGTACATCCCTATCCTGAATGACCTGCTCTTAAAGAACGACCTAATCTGATTCATCAGTTCCACCTCCGCCTTTCAAGGGACTGTATGGTGAGGAACACAAATATGAGACTCACCATCACGAAATAGACAACAGAGGTAATGTCAAAGATCCCACCAATAAAGCTGTAGAATCGATTGAACAGCGAAAATCCCTTTAGTATCTTCGGAAACAGGCCCTCAAAAGATGTCCGGGACATCATAAATAACACAACTAGCCCAATTTCACAGATGATTGCGAATATGGTTGCAAAAACCCCGCTCTTCACCAGAAATCTGATGATCACAGCTAGTGCAATAATGGCTATTGCTATTGCAACATAGGACGTAACAGCGGATAGCGACATCATGTTTGCCAAGTCAGATATGAAAAAGTTACTGAGCAGGATCACAAAGCTAAGAACTGCTGCAACAACCTGACTTTCGGTTACTGATGAGACGAACAGCCCAATTGCAATGATCGCCGCTCCCAGTAGAAAGAATCCAACGATTGAGCCGTATGCGCTCAGAAAGTTGATCTCACCGTAAAGTGAGAGGATCAAAGGATATAAGCCTGTTATTGCAACGGGTAGGGCGAGTACAACCAGAGCAGAAAAATACTTGCCAAACACTATCCTTGTCATGCCCATTGGAAGCGAATAGAGAAGCCTGTCGGTCTTCTGTCTTTTCTCCTCGGCAATAATTCTCATTGTCAGTATCGGAATTGCTATTATATATACAAAGCTCATCTGGCCCAATGACAGTTCAAAGGCGGACAGAAAATTCTTTAGGTTGTAGACCATTGTGAATATTCCAACGAAAAGGAGTACCACTGCGGTGAATACATATCCAAGTGGGCTGCTGAAGTAAGACCTAAGCTCCCTACCAATTATTGCTCTCACAGTTCCTCACCCTCACCTTCTCCTTCGATTTCTTGTTTATCCGAGGTATCTTCAGGCTCCTCGACATCTTCCCAGAGCTGCCGCTCAAACTCCGCATCAGCCTGTCTCTTTGCGTATATGCCTGCCCCGTCCTTAGCAGAGGTCAGCTCAACGAAAACGTCCTCAAGACTTGCATGCATCTTCTCCATCCTCAATATCGGGCGGCGCATATCACAAAATGCGTAAAATATCTCTTCGGTAATATCATCTTTACCTTCCGCAGTAATTATGACCTCAGCCCTGTCGGTATCCTCAACCCTGCTATACTCGATATCGACAATGCTAAGTATATCGGAGAGGGCATTCCTAACCTCTTCCTCTTTAGCCTTGACCGTGAGCTCAATAGTCGTAGTTCCCGAAAACAGTCTCTCAAGGTTTTCCGGAGTGTCGCATGCAACCAGCTTTCCACGGGAAATAATCATGATGTCGTCGCAAAGTGCCCGGACCTCAGAAAGAATATGACTGCTGAGTATTACTGTGTGGTTTTCTCCCAGGCTCCTTATCAGCTCCCTAATTTCAATGATCTGCTTTGGATCGAGACCAACTGTAGGCTCGTCGAGGATTATTATCTCAGGGTCACCTATAAGGGCCTGTGCGATACCGACACGCTGTCTGTACCCCTTAGAAAGGTTCTTTATTAGCCTGTCAGAGACCGAATGGATCCCCGTAACCGTCATGACATCATCTATCTTGGAAATTATATCTCCCCTGGGGACGCGTTTAGCCCTAGCCACAAAATACAGATACTCATATGGGGTCATATCCGGATAGAGAGGCGGCTCCTCAGGCAGATAACCTATGAGCTTCTTCGCCTTGTCAGCATCCTCAAAGATATCGTATCCGCTTATTGTGACAGTGCCCGAAGTTGCAGCCAGACATCCGGTAATTATGTTCATTGCAGTAGTCTTCCCGGCTCCGTTCGGTCCCAGAAAGCCATAGATTTGGCCGCTTTGAATGGTAAATGTCAGATTGGAAACTGCGGTGTTATTCCCGTATACCTTTGTAAGGTTTTTTACTTCTATCAATTTCCCTCATCCCCCGTAAGATAGTTGGTGAACCAAATCTCAAAATACCTTATCACTATACGAAAAAATATAGCAATAAATTATGAACAAATTATGAACACGCCCTTCATTAGACATTGTTTTTGCGAGAGATTTTCCTGGCTACGGCACTATAAACATGCACTGACACAGACACAAGCCATGTAGCAAAAAAATGCTCTTGACAAAAATTATCGATTTTACTATAGTAAAGTTGAGCTAATCGACAGTATTACAACAGTAATACTGTCATCTATAATAATTTAGAAAAAGAAGGAGCTGGTTACTACATGGATAGTGACGGTTGGTTGCGAATTCTAACATTGGTTTTACTTACACTAGGAGCGGCCTACTGTGCCTCATCCGAAACTTCGTTTGCGGCAATGAACAGGGTACGCATCCAGAATCTCGCAGACAACGGGGATAAACGTGCAAAGCTTGCACTAAGAATCTCGGATAACTTTGAGAAGACGATCACAACTCTTCTCATAGGTAACAATATTACTCACATAGCATTTGCCTCACTCGTAACGTTAATTTCAACCGAACTGTGGGGCGTGAAATCAGTTAAATACATGACAATATTAAGCACTGTGTATGTCTTCCTCTTTAGTGAGATGATACCCAAGAGCTTTGCCAAAGCAAACAGTGAGAAGTTTGCGCTGGCAATCTCCAGATCATTGTACTTTGTTATGAGGTTGCTTACTCCCGTGTCTTTTTTGTTTATGTACATAGCGAAGTTTGTAACCAGGCTCTTCCCCGAAAATGATGAGCCTGAAATATCTAAAGAAGAGTTTCTTGATATCATGGAGACAGTCGAAGAAGAAGGTATACTCGGAGAGAAGCAGGAGCTTGTCCGTTCTGCACTGAGCTTTGATGAGAAAACTGTTGGGGATGTCTTTACACCGATCGATAAAGTCGTTTCAATCAACGTACTCTCGACAAAAGAGCAGATTCTCGAAACGGCCAAGTCCGTTAAGTTCTCGCGGCTACCCGTGTATGACGGTGAGCCGGATAACATAATTGGAATAATCCACGTACGGGACTTCCTGAAGAAAATTCTCAGAGAGAAAGACAGCGAACTAGACATTAACAGTCTGTTACTTGAGGCACATCATACTGTTTGTGGCGCGTACATAAGCGATCTGCTTCACGATATGAGTACAAAAAAAATCCACATGTCAATGGTTGTTGATGTGACAGAGAAAATAATCGGTTTGATTACAATAGAGGACATACTCGAAGAGCTTGTAGGCGAGATATGGGACGAGGATGATTTCAGCGACATATATCACCGCAAACTGGTAAGATCCGATCTCAGCGTCCCTCCCCCCTCTGGTTTAGTAATGTAATGGAGTGTATTGAATTATAATGGATATATGGCCTTTTGTTGCAATTATTATTCTTCTCCTTCTGTCCGCATTCTTTTCAGGCTCGGAGATCGCCTTCACCTCTGTTAGCAAATCGAAACTAAAGAGCGCTTCCGAAAAGGGAAGCTCGCGCGCCGGTGTTGCCTTATACATCTATGACCATTACGAAGACGCACTTTCAACGATCCTAATTGGCAATAATCTGGTTAACATCGCCGCTTCTGCTGTAAGCGCAATTATTTTGATAGATATTTTCGGGAAGGCCGGAGCTGGAATCTCAACGCTTGTAATGACTGTTCTAATTCTCATTTTCGGTGAAATTACACCAAAGATTGTTGCAAAGCAGAATAACTATAAAATGGCACTGTTTGCCTCTTATCCCATCCGCATACTGATGTTTATTCTTAAACCGATAATTGTGGCGGTGGTGTGGGTAGTTGAGAAGATATCAGGGCTCTGGGCAAAGAATGAAGAGAAGCAGCCTTCGGTTACAGAGGATGAGCTTGTAGCTATAATCGAGAACGTAACCGAAAACGGCATCATTGACGAGGAAAGTAGCGAACTTCTTCAGTCAGCTATCGAGTTTTCGGATATAACAGTTGAGGAGATCCTAACACCGCGTATCGACATGGTATCTGTAGACATCAATGATTCCATCGATGAGATCATTCAGACAGTTATGGATTCAAACTTTTCACGAATTCCAGTATATGATGACTCAATCGACAACATTATTGGAATTCTACTCACCGAGCATTTCCTAAAGCGACTTACAGATACTGAGGATGTTGACATCCGCTCAATACTCATCGACGTCTGCTATTTTCACCAGACAATGACACTGCCCGATGCATTTACTGAGCTGCAAAAGGGTAACCATCAAATCGCAATCGTCACCGACGAGTACGGCGGTACTATGGGCTTAATAACAATGGAGGATATCCTTGAGGAGCTTGTCGGAGATATATGGGATGAGGCCGATGAGATAGTGAGCGATCTTACCCCCATATGTGAAAATACATATGAGGTAAGTGGCGATATGTCGGTCAACGATTTTCTGGACTTCTTGGATCTCGACGACCGCGACTTCGAAAGCGAGTACACAACCGTTGGGGGCTGGGCTATCGAAATGCTTGACGGTTTCCCTGACATAAACGATTCCTTCGAGTATGAGAACCTCGACGTAACCGTGACCGAACTTGATGGACGCAGAGTTGAGAAGCTCGTAGTCAAATTGGATCCGGACTATCAACCCGAAGAAGAATAGCATAGCATATTAAAATACGTAGAATACTAAAAATCTAAAGGGCGGTTTCGACATTTGTTGAAACCGCCCTTAATATTGAAATATTGTAGTTTACACAAAACAGTGAGGGGTTAAGCCTCCTCTTCTGCCTCCGTTGCAGCTTCCTCGCCGAGATCGCCTTCCTCATCCTCATCGGATGCTTCTGCGGCTCTCTGCTCGATGATGTTTACAACTGGACTGTCCGCCTCAATGAGTAGCTCAATGGCATCATTCTTCGCAATATCGAGATCGGCAAGGCTGACGCTGTCGCCAATTTCCATACCCTCAAGATCTACTGTAACACTCTCTACCATATCGGCAGGTAATGCCTTGTACGGTATCTCAAACAATAGCTGCTGTATGAATCCGCTGACCCTGTCTCTATTGAGCAGATTAATGCGCGCAACACTCGTTATCTCCTCATCAGCAACCAGCGCCTGGAAGCTCAAGTGCTGGATTCTGTTTGTTGAAGGTTCACGGGCAATCTCTTTTAGCAGCGTGACATGTTTTGTGCCGCCAAGATCGAGGGTCACTTTGCTTCCCTCTGCTTTTGCCCTTACAAGCTGCAATACTGCTCCTTCCGGAGCCTGAAACATTATTGTCTCTTCCAGCTTTCCACCGTAGACACATCCCGGGATCAAACCGTCAGCTCTTAACCTCCTTGGCTTTATATTCTCTGTTCGCTTTTCAGCTCTTAATACATCCATATGACTTCCTCCAATTTGGCCTAAGTTTCTTTAGAACTCAGATTCTTTAGAACTCAGGAATAAATTAATCTAATCAATCTACTGTGATCTTGTTGATCCTGCAATAATACTCGATAAGCTCGTTGAAGAGCTTCTTGCGTTCTTGGTCCTCAATGTTTTCGCTAATGTCGGTGAGGATTTTGAGCATTGTCATATTATCGAAATACTTTATCTCTACTGTACCCCATTTTGGCGTCTTACTCTTTGAGTTATCCATAAAGTAATCCCAATAGTGGAACTTTTTCTGCTCATCATCCAAAAGGATGCGGTATTTTTCATGGACCGGAATCATCCCGTCGCTAAACTCGGAGCCGATATAGTCGTCCCTTACCATGAAGACTCCCCATATGACCCTCTCCTCTTCAGACTGTCCTTCCTCTAGATATGTTAGAAGGCATGCTGAATTAGGGTATATTCGTGAGGTAGACCTGGGCTTTCCTCGGTTCTGTCCGGAACGGTACGTGCCAACGAAGACCTCTCCATCCTCGAGGACTCTCTCTCTGTCGTTTTCGATAAACCCGAAGGCTGTCTGCGCTTTAGTGTTGATGGGCAGATTTGCCAACCTCTCTCTTCTCTCCGCCTCAAGGACTTCTTGTTCCTTCTTGAGTTTCATCTCCTTGTCAATATCGTCAAGCATTTCGCTGATATATTGTTCGCTTTTTTTCTCGGTCATGACAAGAAAATCTCTGAATGCATCGGGGAATACAAATTTCTTCACTCCGCTCTCGAATTTGACGGAGATGACCTCATCAGTCAGCTCACAGATTGTCCCCTTACCGAACACTTCATGCTGAACATTCTTATTAATTAAATCCATGTGCCCCCTCCTCCCGAAAAAAAAAGAACCTTAACATCGGTGCCTCATAGCAACAATATCAAAAGCCCTTCTGATAACAGATGGTACTTTATTGCCTTTTACCTAATTGCTTTAATAGAGGTATTATAACACATTAACGAAAGAAATGCAAACACTCTCTCGAAAATGTTGCTTTAGCGCTTTAGCTATATAGCTACCCGCATCATAAGGGCAATAGTGTGCTGGAAATTCCGAAGTATATAAGAAGTGATATTGCATCGACTATGGTGGTTATGAACGGACTAGCCATTACTGCTGGGTCAAATCCAATCCTTTTTGCAAGGAGCGGAAGGGAACAGCCTACAAGCTTTGCTACTAGGACGGTCAGTACCAGCGTGCTGCAGATTATGAATGCAACAGTAAAGCCAACTCTATCCAGCAATAGGAGCTTGATAAAATTAACTGCGGCAACTGTAACACCGGACAGAGTAGCCACCCGCAACTCTTTCCATAGTACACGGGGCAGATCGCCAAACTCCAAATCCTGGAGGGATAGTCCTCGAATAATAGTAACAGCCGACTGGCTACCCGAGTTTCCTCCGGTATCCATCAGCATTGGTATATATGCTGTGAGTACAACATAGGCAGTCAACGCATTCTGATAATAGTTTATTATAAGACCGGTAAACGTAGCAGATACCATTAGTATGAGCAACCATGGAATACGGCTCTTATATGTCTGAAAAACTGATTCCTTTAAATAGGGCTTTTCCGAGGGAGTTATAGCGGTCATCTTCGCTATGTCCTCACTGGTCTCCTGTTCCATAACATCGATGGCGTCATCGACAGTGACGATACCGACGAGTCTTGTTTCATTATCTACAACTGGCAGCACCGTTAAGTCGTACTTTGAAAAGAGATGGGCGGCTGTCTCCTGATCCTCAGTAGTATTTACAGAGATAGCGTTGCGCTCCATAACTTCTTCAATTTTCTGGCTCTCGTCCGAAAGTATTATGGTCCTTATTGTAACTGTCCCAATCAGATGCCTCAATTCATCTGTTACGTAGCATATGTCGATAGTCTCGCTGTTAATACCCCTCTCCCTAATTCTCTTTATAGCATCCCCTATAGTCATGTTTGGGCGCAGAGTTATGAACTCTGTTGTCATTATGCTTCCAGCAGAGTCTTCGGGGTACTGCAGTATTTCATTGATAAGGAAACGTGTCTGAGAGCTTGAGTGCTTGAGGATGCGTGCAACTACATTCGCGGGCATTTCCTCGATTATGCCCACCATATCGTCAATATAGAGCTCATCGACAATTTCAGCAAGCTCCGCATCGGAAAAGCCCTGGATCAGCGCCTCCTGTAGCTCTGAATCCATTTCAACAAAAGTCTCAGCTGCTAAATCCTTTGGAAGAATCCTGAATAGCAGCAGGACATTCATGTGTGAGAGTTCTTCAAAATGCTCTGCAATATCAAAGGGCCTCATAGATGCATAAACATCTTTCAGCGCCTTGTACTTCTTTCCCTCAAGAAGTGCGAGCACATAACTATCGAATGATTTGCTCTTTGCCACATCCCTCACCTCCAAAATTCAAGTAATAATTTCCCGAATTAGTATTACTGCACTTTAAATACTATACACCAAAAACGTACTTCTGTGCAACTACAAGTTGAAACAGCACTTTTTGCTGCCTGGTGGTTGTCAACATGGGCTGCAAAAGGCAAAACAAACAGGGAAGGAAATAAGCGTCCTTCCCTGTAAATAGCCATCATGGTTTGTCTTCGCTTTAACTAGCCCATCCAAAGACCGTGCAAGTTGCAGTATTCGTATGCGGCTATAACTTCGTCGCCTTCACAAAGTGCAAAACAGGCCTGCGGTGCTTCTCCGGGTTTGAGCTGTTTTCTCTGGTTTCCGAATTTGGTCTTCAGCGATATCCATTCTATGTAGTGCTCGGGAATCATAGGATGATCTACAGATCCAACATTGACAGTAACGATATTTCCCTCAACCGTGTAAACGGGGACGTGCTTCTCAACGGATGCATCCGTTGTTCCGGGAATAAGTTCTGTCATGTCCTGGTCGCAGCATACGATCGGAATCCCCATATCCTTGACCATTGCGACCATGTTGCCACAAACCTCACAGATAAAGAATCTCTGTTCCATACAACGCCTCCTAAATATTTTGTCTAATATTGTCTGACTTTGCGCATACACATGTTTATTATATAGACTTTTTGACATTAACACAATATCTATAACAGAGGATGCTGTACATTTCCCTTGGTAAGTATTGCCTCCAGCTAACTTTTGCGCCATATATCAGAAGTGGAAGCCATCCTCACCCTGCCTGTCAGGAGATCGGACATCATACCAAACTTGATGTGCTTTGCTTTACTAAGTTTCAATTTGAGCATATCGATTTCCTTGTCCATATCAGAGAGGATATCGGCTATTGCAGTTTGCTCTTCTTTTTCCGGAAGTCTAATTACTATTGGAGCAAGGTCAGATGGCAGGATATGCGGTTGCGCTCCGCCTGTCTGTAGTTCATAAATCGCCTTTTGGCTGTTCACAAGCCAATAGTAGACAAATCGCACATCGAAGTTTTCGGATTCCTCGATAGTTGAGCAGTCGGACGCAAATATCTTACAGTCCCAGAAGTTCACAAACCCAGCATTTGAACCGGATGCACTCACCGTTATAGTATTTGCTTCACGATTGTGTTTGTTGTGGTAGTAAGCTGCCTTTTTTCCACCCGCAACAACGGGAATAATCCCGGGCTTGATCTGATCCTGCTTGATGACAGAACCTTTTCGGATATTAAACTCACCCAAGGTTTTCTCAACCCACCTTCCACGAAACTCGGGAAGGTGTCTTTTTCCCGTAACTAAGTCCTGTATAACGCCCTTCCTAATTGCTTTTTTCTTCTCAATCACCTTTTCTAGTGCAAAGATCAGTCCATCGACATCTGACAGAACTTCGACAATATTGTGCTGCTCACGAAGAGGCGGGCGCAAAATGATAGTATCACAGATTCCCCTTTTCGAAATTGATGAAACTTTTGTGCCAACGACATGGGGCAACAGCTGATTCTGATATACTGTGGAGTTCATAAAATAGCCAAGATATTTCTCTGCAAACAACCCAGGTCGCGGTCTCAACACTATGGTATGAAGACCTGAGAGGACTTTTCTGTTCGCCACATTAGTAACTTCTACTGCTTTACCGACTGTAGCATCTTCTGCTGTATCAGCTATGACCACATCCCCCGATTGTACCGTACGACCAACAGTATTGATAGGTATATTGGAATCAATAAAGGGGATGTCATCATTTTCGCAATCAAGTATCGAACCGTATTTTGTCAACACATCGCCGTAATGAATGTTCTGAACTATACCCGAAACAGAGTTCATGCAGTCCCATGACAATGTGTTGTTTGGCAGAAAAGCAAAATCATTCTCGATAGAAATGATCTCCCAGTTGGCGGGTATAATGCCTAACCTTGTACGCCTATAGCCCTCTCTTACCATCTGTAGCCCAACCTTTCAAGGTGAGCCTCAACCTTCGCCTCGCATTTACTGATGGCTTCATTGAGTGAAGATAGAATAGTTGAATAACGAGAATGGAGCTCTGTAATCCTACTTGCGAGACTGATTGAAATGTCTGTATAGAGCTCTCTTACAGCATCTTCAATTGTACTACACCACTTTTTATTGATAACGAGATCCTTTATCTCTCCAAGTGTGAGCTCCGAGTACTTTTTAAGCACAGACTCATTAAGAGCCTTATTCGCCACTCTGAGTGCAGATCTACACTTCATCTCTCTGTTCATCAGATTCAGGAAGTCTTTTAATTGCTCGAGCTCATCTGAGAAATACTCGTCACCCTTAATCTCCTGGATTCGAGTTTTTATGCGCTCTCTTTTGACCTTTCCCTTATCAACTACTTCGAGAAGTAGTCCATCCTCACTACCCTCTTCATCAATTATCTGCTCCATAAGAGCTGTGACCTCACCAAGTTCGGCAGTAAGTTTCTCAATGGTATCCCGCTCACTGGAAAAGAAAGCTTCAATTATCACTTTCTTTGGTATCAGGCGACCCTCGAAATCCTTTATTGTGGGTGTTAAGGTCCCATCCCTTCTCTTCCTATACTCAACGTCGACATCATTTCCAGCCTTCCAGCCCTCTGATACGAGTAAGTAAAGGTCGTCCTCCATAGTAGAGTCCCAATAGTCCATAAGTGTTTGGTAAACATCGTACTTGTCGAGAAGCGATAAGTCAGAAAAAGTTGAGAGTAGCATCTCAGATATATTTTGTATTAACTCTTTTGGCTTATCTCCAATCTCAATGCTATCCATCAGTGGACGGACATCGGATACCCATATTGTAATGTGTTCCTCAACTTTCCTGCCGTAATTAATGAACTCTTTGCTTTTTGATATGGCCCTGCGAATTTCTCCTTGTGGTACTGTCATGTTTGAGTAACCATTGCGAGCTAAAGGCGTAAATAGTGTTTCATTCAAAGAAGGAAGTACAGACCAGTATTTCCCCAACGCTTCTATATCGGCATTAGGAATTCCTCCCGAGATATGAGCTGATACGTCTTCTATATCCTCAGATATTGAAGAATCTATATATCTCGGTATATGGAGTGTATAGCCGTTCTCCTCTATCTCCTCGAATGGTACCATCCTCGCGTATTTGGGGTCACTCTCATCCTGCTCTAGGAAGGTTGTAATAATCCTGTGAATATCACGCTCGCGCAGACGATTTTTGCTCCCATCCTTCTTATAGCCGCGGCTGGCATCAATCATGAAGATTCCCTTACGCTCTTCTGTGTTTTCTTTATCCAAAACAATTATACAGGCTGCAATTGCCGTACCAAAAAACAAGTTCAGAGGAAGTCCAATTATACCTTTGATATATCGCTTTCTAACTATTGCGGCACGGAGTGTCTCCTCTACATTTCCCCGAAACAGGACACCGTGTGGCAGAATGATTGCACCCTTACCAGTCTCCTCTTTCATAGAGTGTATGAAGTGCAGTAACCACGCAAAGTCGCCATTCTTTTTTGGGGGATAAACGTCATAATGCTTAAAACGCTCATCTCTTGACGGTCTAATACCCTGCATCCACGATTTGTACGAAAACGGCGGGTTTGCGATACAGAAATCGTACTGAGCCAGCCCTGTACCCCCACTTGGGCATTGAGGGTCCGAGAGTGTGTTTTTGCCCGCCCAGATTGTGCCGGGTTTGTTGTGTAGAACAAGGTTCATTTTAGCCAAGCCGCCAGTCGTTTTCTCTTTCTCCTGACCATAGATCTTCACATTGACAGGTGCTTCTTCCGCTGCACGGATTAGCAGAGACCCTGAGCCACATGCCATATCGTATAGGGTTTGATACTCTTTTGCGCCCTCAATTCCAATCATCTTTGCCATTACGCGCGAAACTTCTGTCGGTGTATAAAACTGCCCCTTGCTTTTTCCGCTCTCTCTGGCAAAATTTCTCATCAAATACTCATATGCGTCACCAATAATGTCGTCGTCCGACGCGCGGTTTGAGCTAAAACTGAGCCTCTCATCATCGAAAATATTGATAATGTTGGTCAGCTTGTCAACTTTCTCCTGACCGCTCCCCAGCTTTGATTCATCATCGAAATCAGTAGCGTTGATTACGCCCTCAAGACCATTTTCCCGTGCAAGCCTTGCGAGGATACTGTTGATTTCCTTCCCTATACTCGCCTTGCCGCGAAGCGCCTTGAGAGCTTCAAAGCCTGCATCTTCGGGTACTATAACATCCGCGTGGCCAGGAAGCGCTCCCCTGTATTTGTCGGATACATATTTTACAAACAGGAGTGTGAGTATATAGTTCTTATACTCGGAGGGCTCCATCCCGCCCCGCAATTCATCACAGCTTCTCCATAAGGTGCTGTATAGTTCACTTTTCTTTATCGCCATTCGTCTCTCCTATGCACCCTCAAAGTATTGTGATAGACATTCAGACAATATCATAATTATGAAAAAAAGACAAGCTCCGAGAGGGTTTCACATCACTTAAGACACCCATAGGAGCGGGAAATCCCAGTCAATCATCGTCTTCATCATAATCGTTTGGCGCAGAAATGGCGACAAAAGGCCTCTCCTCCTCAAACCAGTTTTCGCTCCAGCATATCTTAAAGAAATTCAGGTCACCAGGTTGAATGAAGAGATTAAAGTTTGATCTGCCCATTCCCTTCGACCTCGGTTTTATTGTTCTCCCCCGTCCGGTCAAAAGGGTGATTGAGTCAGCGTTTCCACGTAAAGAAATCCCGTACCTGCCTGGCTTTATTCCGTCGGTGTATTTATATATCGCGAATGTGTCGTTATCATATGCAAAAAGAGATGCTTGTCCGGGACCGGTCAATGTATATGGAACCACACTTGTAAATTGAGACCGGATCTGATTAAGAATATTTTCAGGCAAATCATAGATGTAGCCATACTCATCGGGTACTACAAGAGTTACGAGTTCACCCTTTCCGTAGTTGTCACGCAGAATTATGGGGTAATTCTCCTCCCCAACAACCGCCTTTGCAATTGCCCACGTAGTGTTATTGCGGTGCTCCAATAGCGGAAAGCCCATCTCATGGCGTGAGTACTCATCAGCTCCGCCCATAAAAGCGGTGCCTCTAAAGCAGTTGGTGCGGTACCGGCGTCCTCTATATCGTATTGAGGTCATTTCCTCAATACCTTTGCCAAGCCCCTCTATGATGAACCCTGAAGTGACCACCGCTTTGCCCCCAGCAGATATATATGCCCTAAGTTTTTCAATAATTTCGGGATCTTTATGTGCCTGTACGGTAAGAAACAGGCATTTCGCAGTTGAGGGGAAATCCGGAGTATGTTCAAATGGGACGCCAACCATGCCGAGAAAGTCCTCTACATGGTCCTCACCTTGAGCCATTGAGGGCAAGTAACATGGAACACCTATGCAGTTTCCTGCTTTGTCAAGAAATCTGTCTATTATGTCAAGCTGCAGTCCAAGCGGTGTCACAACGCGGTTTTTATAGAGTGAACCCCAACAGAACAGCAACAGTTCCTTAGAACGCGAAAAAGCAGAAAGATACGCCTGCTCGAGGTAGACATCAATCGGAGTACATCCGTATGGGTCGAACCATGTCCCACCGTTACGATCGGGCGCGTAATTCTCCATAAGGCGTGGAAGGGAGTAACTTAAGTAACGGGGAAGATGCTGGTCGGTGTTAGGAGTGTTTCTAGTTTCTGTGCCGGTATAGATATAATCAAAAATATGCCTCTGACGATTCGGGTCGTATCCAGACTCCTGATATGCCTCAGCCCAGTTGGGGTACTTAATAATGATCTTGCAGTTGGGATTGACAGCCTTAGCTGCTCTTACTACGAGGTTCTCACTCACTTCCGCCAACAATTCAGTACGAAAATCCTCCCAACTCTTACTTCCTTTTGCGTGCCGACACTCATCACAAGTACACATCGTAAAGAACCAATCATCAATAATGAACTCATCAAAATGCCTGGCTATGTACTTCACCTTTTCAACAAGATGTTCGCGCATCACTTTGTTTACGTAGCAGTATGTTCCAGACATCCGGTACTTATCCTCATCTCCAGGGCTCAAATTGTTCGTGGTTGTGGTAAGTGCACCTGAAACCTCAATACCACGTTCCCGAAAAACACGAATAAGCATCTCAAGTTGATCAACCGGAATGGTCAATCCATCGCGGTAAGGCTCAATATATACTTTATCGCATCCGCAATATTTCTCGAACCAATCCAAATGGCGTAACAATGTCTTCTCAGTGAGACTTACCATGTTCTGCGCTGTACAGAAAAGAGCTATCCTAAAATTCCTATAACGTCCCATTAGTAACACCCTTTCATTTGGTTGAATACTCGCTCGATCACTCGAAAATACATGGATATATTATACCATTGATCCGTGTCCATTGTAAGAATATTTTGTAGAGATAGTATAGTTATGGCGCGCTAAACTAAATAAAATGAGAGCCTTTCGCACAGTTGTAAAGTGCAAAAAGCTCTCCATAAATATTTACCAAATTAGTTCCGATAGATTGTCAAGCAAATGAAAAAGGTCACGCAATTTGAAAAGGATCAGTTTTTACTGAACTGCTCGTTGCCACTTGATTTTTCCCGTCTCTTTTTGCTTTGTACAGAGCCTTGTCGGCGGCATTGACTAAATCATCTGAACACAGGCTGTCATTCGGAATAACCGCTGCCACACCTAAGCTAATTGTAATTGGCGACTCTATGTCAGCATCATTTACTGTCAGTTCTTCAATTCTCTTACGAATCTTGTCAGCAATAATTGCAGCCTCGTCTTCTGTGGTGTTATCAAGAATGATCAAGAACTCCTCACCACCAAAACGGGTGACCTGATCTCTCATTCCCACGATTTTCTTTATTTCCTCTGCAACACACTTTAGACATCTATCACCGGCCAGATGACCATAAGTATCGTTATATTTCTTGAAATCATCTATGTCAATCATAACTAAGGCTAAAGGCCGCTTATCCTTCTTGCTGATCTCCCAGGATTCTTGAAAAGCTAAATCAAACCCTCTGCGGTTAGAAATCTCAGTTAGCTCGTCTACCATCGATATTCGCTCTAGCTCAGCGTTAGCTGCTCTGAGTAGCGCATTTGCCTCATCTAGCTCATGAGTTCTCTGCTTAACCTCAACCTCTAACCCTTTACTCAATTTCTGTAGCTTTTTGATCCAGAATAGCGACACCAGCAGCACAAAACCCAAGACACCTACTGCTGTATGTAGTACAACCCATCTTACCTTCTCTTCGGTTAAATAGATAACCCTCTTGCCTTTCCATCTACTTACAATGGCATCCATCGTACCGTCGTCATTAATTTCTCTCAATCCGGCGTTGATCAAGCTCAGCAGCTCTATATCGCCCTTTTTAGTCGCTATTCGTGAATATTGTGTTTCTATGGGCTCGTCCAGTATCTGAACATCCCTAATTTTACTTTTTGCTAACTCGTACTCCCCAATCCACCTATCGACCACTACCGCATCGAGTTTCCCGGATACCAACATTTCGAACCCTGTCTTCCAATTGGGAATCACTTCGATTTTGATGCCGTCAAACTTATGTAATAACTCGTATGGATATCCTTTTTTCTCGACTCCAACCTTTTTATCTGTTAAGTCAGCAACATTTTTTATGGTTGCATTTCCGACCTTAGTAAATATCGAAAACTCTGATCGTAATAACTCATCAGAAAAGTCAAATACCTGTAAACGCTCAGGATTCGGATTGATTTGCACTAGTGCACGGCCCTCTCCCTGTAGAACTTTGCTTTGAGCCTCATCCCAATCTAGAGCCTTCACTTCAACTTTATATCCTATTCTCTTGCCTAGTTCATTAACTATATCAACTACTACCCCTTTTACCTTCCCTTTTTCTTTGTAGACAATGGGGGCAATGTTTTTGTTGCCATAAAAAACGATAGTATCAGATTTACCTTCTTTCGAAAAAGCGTTTCTGAACACGAAGAATAGAATCAGACCTAAAGCTAGCACTAGAAGTAATATAGATAATCTTTTGATTTCCCTTTTTGATAGAGTCAATTTTACCCACCTATTACTTTATTTCAGGAGCCCGTGTTTACTATTAGGCCATATATCTACCAATCAATCATATCTATTCTAACATATTACCAGCAAATAATCACTAATCATTTTCTCGAAAGTAATTATTGACTAACGATAATTTTCATGATACTATGACAACAGAATTATTGTTAAACGATATTTTTGATATATCTACTTGAGATTTATATCAATTGAGAGGTACTTACATGAAACGAAACATCTTTTACTTCACACTGGCAATAGAGGCTCTATTATGCATCGCTTTTGTGGTGCTAAACATGTCGTTTGCAAATGCGTTCTCTGGAATCATGGCTTTCCCCTTTGAACAGATAGGTCTTGTGCTGAGATCTCTGTCGCTTACCGGTAAGCTTGGAAACATTTTTGCACTTGTACTCTATATAAGCCTGTCGCTATTACCCGTTATCTTCTTGCTGAGAGCACAAAGTAAACGCGGTCTGCACCAGGAGGACTCGCTCCTCATCCTACTTTCAACCGTCCTATTTGCGTCGCTGTACCTTATGACAAACCCCACACACATTGGAAAAATCCTTGGAAGTTTTGGTTTTTCAAATGTTTTGGTTGGAAAAGCGGTCTTGGGTAGTACAGTATGGTCAGTCATATCAGGATATGTTATCTTAAGGTTTCTCCGGCTCTCATTCGATAGCGGAACAACTAAGCTTCAAGCCTACCTAAGCGCACTTCTTCACTTACTCAGCTTTTTGTTTATATTCGCAATCTTCGGTGTAGGCTTAAAGAACATGCTCACTTCACTTTCTACCATAAAATCAAACAACAATGGAACTGAAAGCGGTCTAACTACCACCTACGTATTTATTGTACTGCGCTACCTAGTCGACTGGCTTCCCTACATCCTAAATATCATAACAGTAGTGTTCACATTGGACCTTCTGTCCTCTATGCAACAGGATTCGTACTCAGAAAGTACCGTAAACTCGGCTTCGCGTCTCTCTCGATGGTGCGGAAAAGCACTGATTACAGTCGTGGTTTCTGGCATAGCACTAAACCTTCTTCAACTTATATTCGCACGCTCCCTAAGAGATATAAACGGCACAGTAAATATCCCTATAACATCTATACTCTTTGTTCTTGCTACTCTGTTATTTGCTCGCCTAATCTCGGAGAACCGTAGATTAAAGAGCGATAACGACCTGTTTATTTGATTTTCGTCATGGCAATTAAAGTGTATCTAGAGGATGTATTGAAAGCCCGCGGCATGACCTCAAAGGAACTCAGTGCTAAAGTCGGCATAACCGAAGCAAATCTGTCGATCTTGCGGAGCGGCAAGGCAAAAGGTGTTCGATTCTCGACAATAAACCGTATATGTTACTACCTCTCCTGCGATGTGGGTGACATTCTTAAATTTGACGGAAACCTGGAGGAAGATGATGAAGCGTAATCTTTTCATATCGGCATGCACAATAATAATATCAGTTGTACTGGGAATCTCTGGTGTTACCCTCGCTCAGCCCACTGCAGAGAACCAAGCAGAAGACAGAATGACAGGGGTATTTATCACACGAGAGTACCTTGATCTGTTTGATTTCGAAGCTTACCTAACCGATAACTTCAAGGCAATAGAGGACGGTACAATTATCGCTGACGGTGATGACTCCAAATATCAGGGCAGGTTGTATGCCACTCTTAACGATGAAGGTCGGTATGTCTTCGAGGACATCAATGGAATCCCCTACTTCCACTACAGAGTTACCGACGAAAACGGATCATACACCACCACAACCGGGAATGACAGAATAGCTGATGGACATGTTTCAATCAAACACACAGATGACGGACAGGAAGTCAACCTTGAGGGAACAATATATACCCCACCAACAAAAGACATCACACATTTCTACATTAATCCTGTATACCAATCAGAGTCTGGCGAAATATACGTTGTTAGCGGTAGCGGCATCTCATTTGATAGCGACGGATCTGAAGGAGGGGCATTCACTCAGACAATTGACGCTATAACCACGGTGACAGAAAACGGAGAAACCGAAAG
>JAAYOS010000115.1 GCA_012520195.1 Clostridiales bacterium
AGAATTTGAGGCTAAAGTGAATCTGACCGCTATGTACTGCTTGGCTGGTAGCTTTATTTCACATCTCCCGCTATAAAGCCCGTCGAGCTTAGTAATTGTCATGTTCCAGGTATCAATGATCTCTATTTCATACTTCATATCTTCAGGTAGTATAAAAGAGCGTTTTGCGGGTTGGGCAAAGCTGAAATAGCAAATCATTTTTTCAGCCGCATGGATCGTCGCAGCTCCATATGGTGTTCTCGTATCCATCTTAAAGCTGAAGCGCTTACCCGAGAATCCCCAGGGTAGATCCCAGTCCATGGGACTGAATGGTTTTGGGTCGATGTATCCCATCTCTTCAACAATCTCTCTCAAGAATGCCAATCGTTCAGGGCTTGTCCCGGTAAGCCATCCTCCCTTTGCCCACCACAGTACTTCATCATCACGTAAGTATGTCTCTCCGTGGGTCCCATAACCTCCGCGCACCGTGATGTCCCAAAAACGCTTTGTCAACTCCTCACCACTTACATTGCCAAAGCCGTGGTCGAGGTCTCCCTCATAGCAAATCTCATCTACAACAACAGGCTTGCGCCATTTTTCACGCCACTTAGCAACAAGCTCAACATGACTGTGATAATCAATGCGCTGCAATGAGACATGACTTATCCAACCTTTTGAGTGGTCGTAGAAGGAGTTGCAGTTGTGAATTGAGCGCAGGTGCTCAAAGGGGTCCCATTCAACAACAGTGTATGCCCATCTTTCCCAATCTTGTTCGGTTTTGGTTCTAAATAAGTCATATTCATTAGCCATGCTCCACCAGACATTGGAGTATGCGCCAAGTCTTGCTACGAGGTATCTCAGGTAGAGCTGGATATCAGGTTCATCCATCCGACTAAAGCCCCACCGGTCGTACGGGTGGAAAATGATGATGTCAGCTTGGATTCCAAGCTCACGGAGTTGTGCTACGCGAGTCTCGAAGTCGCGCCAAAACTCAGGGTTGAAGCGAGTTAAGTCGAATTTGTAGGCAGTGTTCTCAGTGCCCGCAAAGGATGGGCCAGCACCCTGGAGATCAAGCTCAGCATTCTCTGTCAAACCGCCAACGTAGGGATACATTGGGGGTTCATTTAGGTTATATACATAGTGTTTTGGAAACACACACATGCGTATTTTATTGAAGGGGGAATCCTTCAAGGTCTTTAGGGTCTGTTCTACAATTTCGGGTTCCTGATGCGTCCATGCATAGGCTGTGGTGCCTACAGGGTAATAGGGTGTGCCGTCGTCATGTGCAAAGTGATAAGTTTTATGAACTCGTACAGGGCCGTGCTCTCCGGGTGCCGATTCTACGCAGGTAAACTCCCCTGTTATACCGTTTAGTTCATCAACATTACTTTGAGTTTCGTAGTGCCACTCACCCTCTTTGCAGGGCATGAAGCGGATTTTATAGGTTCCGTCACCGTCATAGAAGCCGGAGACGAGCTGTTTTCGGTTTCTAAAGATAAATACAGCGCTGAGGTCAACATCGGTAAAAGGATTGCCATCTGTGGGTCCGTTTAGGGTAATCTCATAGATATCGTATTTGCGTACCATGTTTATTCTCCTATCCTATAATAAGATTTAGTGCGTCTATCCAACCTTTATACAACATATCTGCATGTGCTTTATCAAAGGAAGGTGTATAGCAGCTGCCTACAGGGCGAAGCCCAATGATCTCATCTTTCGAGCTAAAAAAGCCGGTTGCAAGACCTGAGATGAAGGCGGTGCCGAGAGCAGACAGCTCCTCAATTCCGGCAACATCGACCTTACACTGCAGAATGCCTGCCTGGAAGCCCATCAGAAACTTGTCGCGGGTAGGTCCGCCGTCCACGCGAAGGACTTTTAGAGGAGTTGAAAGATCCTCAACCATTGCTCGGGTAACATCAGCTATCTGATAGGCGATTGCCTCCTCGGCAGCGCGAATCAAGTGTGCTGCAGTTGTACTGGAGGTCATACCGACAAAAGCAGCTCTGGCATCACTTTTCCAGTGGGGTGCTGCGAGGCCTGCCAGCGCAGGTACAAGGTAAACCCCATCGTTATCCGTGAGCGACTGTGCAATTTCACCCGAATCAGAGGCATTCTCGAGTAAACCCAGCCCTTCACACATCCACTTTGTTATGCCACCGGTTGTATTGATATTACCCTCTAGGCAGTAACAGATACTATCCTTTATGGCGTACGCAACAGAGGTGACGAGGCCGTAGGATGATCGTTTTGGTTCTGTGCCAATATTCATCATGACTGATGAGCCGGTACCGTAAGTGGCTTTCACCGTACCTTTGTCAAAGCAGCATTGCCCAAACAGAGCTGCGTGGCTATCACCGATCAATGAACCTATAGGTATCCCGGAAGGGATTTTGCCAAATTCAGCTGTTACTTCATTTACATCGTCTGAGAGTACGATTTCGGGTGCCATTGAGATTGGAATGTTGAACAAGGAAAACGCTCTCTCATCCCATGTGAGGGACTCCAGGTTCATAAGCAATGTCCTGGACGCATTTGTCATGTCACACTTGTGAGCCTTACCATCTGTTAGCAGAAATAGGAGGTAACTGTCTACAGTTCCGAAAGCGAGTTTGCCTGCGTCTGCCAACCGACGAGCATCTGGGACATTGTCGAGTATCCATGCCACTTTAGGAGCTGAGAAGAACGGGCTGGGCTCTAGTCCTGTGGTAACTCGTAAGTACTCATTCTCCTCGATGTCAAAGTCGCAGTAAGATCCAGCTCTGCTATCCTGCCAGACAATAGCATTATAGATCGGCAAGCCAGTCTCTCTATTCCAGACAAGCACGGTCTCGCGCTGATTTGTGATTGCAATGGAATCAACATCCCTAAAGGAAAGCGATGCATCCTCCGTTGCCTTCACTACAGACTCTACTAGATTATGTGCAATCTCTTTAGGGTCATGTTCGACCCATCCGGAAGCAGGGTAGTGCTGTTTGTGAGGTATAAGAGATTTTGCCAGTATTTCAGCACGTTTTGAAAAAATGACCGTTTTTGTCGCCGCTGTGGACTGGTCGATTGCGACAATTACCTTCTCCTTAGCCATTCACGCACCTCCGGGTAGATTTTTTCGGCAACCATACCGTAGTGCTCCAGAATTTCACGCTCGGAGCCGCAGACCATGTCTTCATCGGGCAGGGCAACCACCTTAACAGGAACAGAAGTTTCACTTAAGGTTTCACAGACAGCCGAACCGAGTCCGCCCGCTGTGACATGCTCCTCTATGGTGATGATTTTTCCGTACTTCTCAGCAGCTCTGAATATGGTTTCAGTGTCCAGGGGCTTGATTGTGTGCATATCGAACAGAGCGACGGATATACCATCCCTCTCTAGGAGCTCTGCTGTCTTAAGACCCTCTGATACCATTGTTCCGCAAGCGATGATGGCTGCATCTTTGCCTTCGCGAAGCATCGCTGCCTTGCCGACTACCAGGTTTTCGGCATAGGCGGCGTCGTAGACATCGGCAACAGCAGCCCGCCCGACGCGTATATAGTAAGGCCCATCAAGAGAAATTATCTTGTCGGCAAGAGCACGGGCTGAATTGGCGTCTGCGGGGACCACCACATTCATACCGGGTAATGAACGCATTACCGCAATGTCCTGCAAGCTGTGGTGAGATTGACCGAGAGCGGCATAAGCGAGCCCTCCACTTACACCCAAGAGCTTTACATTGGTACGGCTGTAGGCAAGGTCGACCTTGACCTGCTCGTAGCTACGGCCGGACAGGAAGCATGCGGGCGCGCATACGAACGGGATTTTTCCGGTCAGCGAGAGACCAGCGGCAATACCGACCTCGTTCTGTTCCGCAATTCCCACTTCGATGAATCTGTCGGGGTATGTCTCGGCAAACTTGCCTAGTATCGCTGAACCCCTGGCGTCCGATGTCAATGCAACGATTCTCGGGTCATCAGCTGCCCGCTCAACTAGCAAGTTGGTGACTGCCTGGCGTGCCGGAATGGTTTTCTTCGTAACCTGTAGAGCAGTAAGTTCTGAATTAGGTGATGCAATATCGACTGCACTATCGGCACTATCGATATGCCTCTTTATCTCAAGAGTAGCAACTCCCGCTTCAGAAGCCGCTTTGTCTATTTGAATCTGGAGCTCGTCACATGCCTGAATATACTGCTCAGGTGACATTACACCATGATGCCATTCGGCTCTGTTTTCCATGTAGGAAATACCCTTGCCCTTTACTGTATTGGCAATAAACACACGGGGCTTTCCTGATGAGTTCTGTGTCTGGAACATATCGTACATTCTAGGAATATCGTGGCCGTCGACCTCGATTACATCCCATCCGAATGCACTCCACTTTGCCGCTAGATCATCGAGCGCCATTACCTGTTCGGTTGAGCCACCTATTTGTAGCCCGTTTCGGTCGATAATCGCTGTCAGATTATCAAGGTTATAGTGGGAGGCAGACATCGCGGCTTCCCAAACTGAGCCCTCTGCCAACTCGCCATCACCCAGCAGGGTATAAACATGGTGTTTGGAGCTATCGATTTTCAGTCCTTGGGCAATACCGACTGCAATAGATAGACCGTGACCAAGTGCACCTGTATTGATCTCTATACCGGGAATGTGGTTTGTTGGATGACCCGACAGTCGCGAGTTGTATGCGCAGTATGTATCTAGTTCTTCTATGGGGAAATAGTCGCTCATTGCTAGAACTGCGTAATATGCGTCGCTGATATGCCCTTTACTGAGTACAAAGCGGTCGCGCTCAGGATCCCTTGAAGCTGACTTTTCAGGGCTGTGGTTGAGGACCCCGAAAAAGAGTGTTGCAAATATATCTGCAGAGGAGAGGGCCCCACCCACATGTCCGTTGGATGAATTGAAATCCATATCGACTATGCGGCGTCTTAGTTCAGCTGCTCTTAACTTGATTCGGGGTATTGATATTTCTCTGTTCATTTAATCCTCCAAGATCCGAGAATTGGTATATTCATAATCAGTTATGTACATACCCGTCCCATCCGAGGTAGTTTCCAAGCGCTTCCTCAATCACCTCAGCGACATTGGTTCTGCCCATGCAGACGTGGTGCTCAAATCCGTTCTTAACAAGGTAGTTAAGTAGCTGCTGCAGATTTGGAACATAGCATGTGGCAAATGCACCGGGAGTATACACGTCATTGTCGTCTGTGAACTCGCCTTCTCCAACATAGTAGCGGATCTTTCCCTGAATATCGTCGGTGGAGACCTTAAGGAAAGTGAAGGAGCCAGGCTGTACGCGTCCCTTGTTTGCGCCAAAGCAAAGCTCCCTGTCGATGGTTGTGCCCAAAACATCAAGCGAGCCGATTTCGGGCTTTTCACCAAGGAAGCTATTGGGGAAACTGGAGCAGTGTAGGCACACACATTTGTTGCGGTCATCTGAAAACCCATTGTTCCAGTCGAGATATCCGGCAGGGGAGCCGGTAGCGAGTGACATGGCAAGCATAGATACTGCTCCGCTTACATCCATTTCGCATGCACCAGGAATACCTAACTCACCAAGCATACTCATACTAAGGCAGGAAGCGCACCCGAAGTTGTGCTGTAGACTATCCCAGCACTGAAAAGCAAACGCGTCGCAGCGGTTCTCTTTAAGCCATGCTGTCAGTGCAGTGAGCAGTTTCGCGTTCAAAAGAACTTTTTCAGAGGTCGCTTCCTCATTTAGTGTTCCATACGAGGAAATCCTCTCAATCGCTTCAATTACATCGGGGTCGTCGTCCTTTAGCGAACTCGCCTTTGAAATCATATCTGACATATCTATGACCGAAACGCTTATACCGGATCTTTGAAGCAGCTTCTCAGAATAGCGGACGGTTTGAAATGCAGCAGGTCTTGCTCCTACAGCGCCGATTCTTGCACCTCGTAGACCCTTAAAAACATTGCAGACGCGGCTGAAATAATCTACCTCGTAGTCAAAGTCCTCACTGTCGAGGGGAAGTGTATGTGTGTGAGTGTTTGTGAACTTAATGCCGTACTGGTACAGATTCGCAGTGAGTGACAGCTTACCGCAGAAGGCATCGCGCCTGTGGGCTAGGTCCATTTTGTCCTTTTCGTCGTCGCTTGCCACGATTAGAACAGGGACGTCAAGTTTTGCCATATCTATGGCAGCCGACACAGGACCCTCTTCACCGAAGTTTGGCAGAATTACTATTATGCCGTCAATCTCGTCGCGATGATTTCGAAAGAGCTCTGCACATTTAGCTGCATCATCGTAGCTCTCAACGGCTCCGTATTTTGTCGCATCTTCGTCAATGATTACGGCCTGATGTCCCATGCTTTTCAGCCTGCGCAGTACGATCTCCCTTGCATCCAGTGCTAGAAAACCGGGGAAGAACGCTCTTGTCGTTACTATTACGCCAAATTTAGACATAGTAAATTTCCTTTCTCAGATAAGTATTCAGTGGTAGGCGGAAAGAAATTTGTGATTCTTGAAGTAGATTAAAGCTAGGCTAAAGAGGATACTCCTCCCCTTATTTTCAGAGCAGTTCCAACTTGTGTATGAGTGTAGGGGATATTCGGTTTGGTGATAATCTCGGTAAGTCTGTTAAAAGCGACAGCGCCCATGACATCGTTAAAGACCCTGACGGTCGTTAGAGGAGGCTCGCTGAATCTGGTAAACGGGAGGTCGTCAAATCCGACAACGGATATATCGTGGCCGAGCTTGATGTTTTCCTCCCGCAGTGCCCTAATTGCACCTAGTACAATAAAGTCATTGTCACCAACAAAGGCGGTGGATGACAGGTTATTGACTGAGAGCCACTGCTTCATGTCTTTATACGCACCTTCCATATTAGGCTCGAGCTTAATCACATCTGCGGGTTTGAGTCCGGCTTCAGCGAGTGTCTGTACAAAGGAGAAATAGCGCTCATCAAAGTTTCTAATGGGCACAGAGCTCTGCATGTATCCAATCCTTTTGTGTCCGTGGTTCAAAAGATGTGTAGTTGCCAGTCCTGTTCCACCAAAATTATCTATAGAAACGGTGTTCAGCTGTAGGTTTGGAAAGCCGTTGTCGAGTAAAACGATGGGAATCGACAGTTCCAAAAACGGTGATAAGTCCGACTCATCCATCTCCGTAGCGAGTAGCAGTATTCCCTGCAAACTCTTATCCAGATCATTTAGTGAAGAATCGGGTTGTACGTACTTTATGCTGACACCGTAACCTTCTTTGTCGGCCTGGTGCTCGATACTCTCGATCAGCCTTGAGAAAAATGGGGTATCTCCAACTACCTTACCGTGCTTTTTGAATACTATGAGTCCAGTGTTTCCCTTTGTTCTCCTTGATGTACCGCTATAAGTACGTACCTTGTAGCCAGAGGCCTTAACATGCTCCAGTACCCGTTTTCTTGTCTCATCTGAAATGCCGGGCTTGTTGTTAAGTACCATCGAAATAGTTGCCGTACTGACACCCAGCTCTTTGGCTAAGGTACGTAACGTAACTTCTGACATATGAATCCCCCCCCCGATAATGGATAATATTAGTTTACGGCTGACTGCTGAACACAACTTAACAAACCACTTAATTAGATGTGGCTTAACTAAATCGAGTATATCAAACAGGCAAAGAATATGTCAAGCAAAAATACGCTTTTATGTATAAATCCTAACTACTAATTATTGTCTAAACAGAGCTGTTTGCCCATACGAAAGGCACTTACTGAATTATCATGAGATTTACAAACATCGGAGATTAAGTGTATTGGATAGGGCTAGAATTAGGCTAAACGGGGTTAAGTTAAGCGATGTTAAGTAATATCTTACCGTCCGTATCAACAGATTAGATGCTTATCGAAATAAAAGAACCCGTATTTACTCAGCAGACAGGTGTCGTCTGTAGAACAAATACGGGTTTGGGTTGTTTATGTGAAGACCTATTGGAAGGCGCCTATGAAAGACTATATATTACTATCTATAGATGTAGTCCCCGCTCTGCCATCTGGGAGGGATAACAGGGATGGTTAGATAGCTATCATATTCTCCACCTGTATGGATATTGATTGTGCCCTTGTTGTCTGTAATCCATTTGAGGCGTTCGAACCAGCTCTCATCGCGGATATAGCGTCCAGCTATTTGAAGTCTCAATGTTTCGCCTTTGTGCCAAATCCGGCTGTAGGGTACAAATGCAACGTCGATCGTTACAATCTCGCCGGGCTTTAACTTCTGTTGGTTCTGGAAGGACTGCTCAGGTTTGAACTCTGTGCTGAGCTTCTCGGATAACTCGCGCCAGGATAGACGAAGCTTTGTCCATGCACCTGGATGTTCCTCGTTGAGGACATATATTGGCACTTCAGTCTTACCGTCCTGACCTATCTTCTTAATAGTGAAGAACAGATCACCGTCGTCGTGTCCGTCAACCGACACGTGTCCATGGAAGCTCATGTAGCCAGTAATCTCGGTGTCTTCCAAGAATCTGATGTCGTAATTAAGCAATCCGGTCTCACCGTCAAAGCTTGCCTTTGCTTCAGTCTTGGGAGCGTCATAAGACATTGAACAGTTGCTCGAATCTAGATACAGTTTCTTGTATTGGGTACGTGCAAGCGGGAACTCGTTCTCGGGACGATTTGTCTGATAGTCGTAGGTGTACGCGTCCATAACTTCGATTCGTACTCTCGGCGTAAACTCCCAACCGTTCCGGACATCCTTTAGGTAGCGGTCAAAGAACTTGCGGAGATCCTCGAGGTTTGCATTGTTGTAGGTATCCGGCCACTCGAACTCACGATGTGCGCGCATCCACTTTCTGCGTGATCTTATTTTACGGAAGCCCTCGAATGAGCCCATGTTGTGGAAGTGGTTCCAGTTTGAAGTGTAGTAGGTGGGGATACGGATCTTATGGAATTTAGGTACCTTGTCCTCCCAATATGCGTTCCAGGCTGGATATTCATCGGCCATTGCCAGCGTGTCCTCAA
>JAAYOS010000116.1 GCA_012520195.1 Clostridiales bacterium
GGCTTACAGCGAGGATGTAATTGGTTGTGACGAGCATGTCTCACTAGCTCTTCGTGCAGCCCAAGAGGGCATCGTATTAATGCAGAATGAGAACAATGTATTGCCACTGGATAGGAACTCAATCAATAAAATCGCGCTATTTGGGAAATTCGGTGATAAAGAGAACATCGGCGATTATGGTTCAAGTAGAGTATATCCCAAATATGTAGTAACACCAATGCAAGGTATATGCAATGTCGCACCTAATATTGAGGTTATATATTACGATGGATCTGATATTGAGCATGCAAAAAGACTGGCAAAGGAAGCCGATGCGGTGGTCTTTATAGTCGGTTACAATTATATTGATGAAGGAGAGTATGTAGCTACCCGAGAGTCTGAAAACTATACAGAATCAAAAGGTGGAGATCGCATACACAGCTTAGGGCTTCATGATGACGATATTGAACTCATTAAGGCTGTGGGTCCAGTAAATCCAAATTCTACTGCTGTACTTATTGGCGGAAATATGATAATGATTACAGAGTGGAAAGATTATGTGTCCTCAATTCTCATGGCATTCTATCCTGGCCAAGAAGGAGGGACAGCAATTGCACAAATTCTATTTGGTGATATAAATCCAAGCGGTAAACTACCATTTGTATTGCCCGTAAACGAAAGCGACCTACCAGCCGTAAAGTGGGATACAACTAATGAATACTATGATTATTACCACGGTTACGCCAGATTGGAGAGAAATGGGGTAAAACCGTTGCTTCCATATGGCTTTGGGCTGTCTTATACGACTTTTGATATAAGCAGACCTGAATTCTCAACCGATATGCAAACCATAACAGCGAAGTGCCGCGTTAAAAATACTGGCAAATCTCCCGGGACTGAAGTCATTCAAATGTATGTCGGATTCAGGAATTCAAAGATCGACCGGCCTGTCAAACTACTCCGTGGGTTTTCGCGTTGTACTCTTCAAGCTGGGGAGGAGAAGGAAGTAATTATCACTTGTCCAGTTGAAAAGCTTTGTTACTTCAACGAATATCTGAGTAAATTTGAACTAGAGCATATGGAATATGATGTCTATATCGGCACTTCCTCTGCAGATAAAGATTTGTTGAAAGGGTATATAACTCTGTAGATATTATCTGTAGATATTAAAAGTTTAGTGGCTTCTTGTTACCTAAGATACTCATTGGAAATACCTAGCAGACAAAATGCATATTGGCTCCGAAGGCGTCGGCAGAATCTTCTGCTTCATAGATCAGTCGTCTTCGGAGCCTTCTTATATCCTTTCATTTTGCTGCTTCTCGAACTTCGATCCATCATAAGATGTACAACAAAATTCATCTATTTATCTAAATAATGTGCTAATCTACAAATTGAAGTTTTTGGTTCCCGACAAAGTATGTTTTCTATTGCGAAAATGTCGAAAATGGGGTACAATTTGAGAGATTGCTGCAAGAAAACTTACAAGTTGTTGAGAGGGGCCGCATTATGAAGAAACCATTTGTCACCCTTGAGAAAGTAAAGGAAATCTGCAAGGAGCACAAAACGCCATTCCACCTATATGATGAGGCGGGCATCAGAAGAAATGCCCGTGCGCTTCTTGATGCGTTTTCCTGGAACAAAGGTTTCAAAGAATATTTTGCTGTTAAGGCAACCCCGACTCCTGGAATTCTGCGCATACTAAAGGAGGAAGGCTGCGGTGTTGACTGCTCGTCATACACTGAGCTCATGCTTGCTGAAGCTTGCGGATTTTCAGGAGATGAAATAATGTTCTCGTCGAATGCAACCCCTGCAGATGAATTTGTATATGCATCGGAGCTTAATGCTATCATCAACCTTGATGATTATACGCATATCGATTTTCTGGAGAAGGTAACAGGAAGCATCCCCGAAACCATATGTCTGCGGTACAATCCTGGAGGAAACTTTGATAGTACCAACAGGATTATGGATTCCCCCGAAGATGCCAAATACGGCATGACTTACGAACAGTTGGAGAAGGGGATCAAAAAGTTGCAGGGCAAGGGAGCGAAGAACTTTGGAATCCATGCTTTTCTTGCATCGAATACACTGACAAACGAGTACTATCCTGCACTTGCAAGGTTACTTTTTGAGACTGCAGTTTCTCTGAGGGACAAGACCGGCGCAAATATCTCTTTTATTAATCTCTCCGGAGGCATCGGCATTCCGTACCATCCCGATGATGTGCCAAACGATATCTATGCAATTGGAGAGGGAGTCAGAAAGGCTTTCGAGGAAGTGCTTGTGCCTGCTGGGATGCCCGATGTTGCTATCTATACAGAACTAGGTAGATATATGCTGGGTCCATATGGCTTGCTCGTAGCAACCGCAATTCACAAAAAGGAAATATATAAAGATTATATCGGTCTTGACGCTTGTGCGGCGGACCTAATGCGTCCTGCCATGTACGGCGCATACCACCATATCACCGTACTAGGAAAAGAAGGCGCACCAAGAGATAGAGTCTACGATGTCACAGGCTCATTGTGTGAAAATAACGACAAGTTTGCTGTGGACAGGATACTTCCAGAGATTGAGATAGGCGATATTGTATGCATCCATGACACAGGTGCACACGGCTTTAGTATGGGATACAACTATAACGGAAAACTCCGCTCAGCTGAAATCTTGCTGCGTGAGGACGGCTCATGGGAGCTTATGAGAAGAGCAGAAACTCCTTCTGATTACTTTTCTACCCTAGACATTACCGGGATATTTGATAATGAGTAGGAAATCCGCCGGCACGCAGGGCGGAGTCAGAGAGATCAATCTTGAAACGGGCATGCCCTATGTAGATGAGGCTGTTCGCCGGCTAACGTATGAGATAAACAACAGCAGTAAGTTGGGGTACGCGGTTCTAAAGGTAATTCACGGATACGGTTCATCGGGAGCCGGTGGAAGGATCAGAGTTGAAGTGCGGCGCTACCTTGGGCGCTTACAGAACCAAAAAAAGATCAAGCTCTTTGAGACGGGTGAAGATTTTTCGATTTTTAGTGAAAACACAAGAAAGATTCTCAGTGCCTGCCCCTCTCTTAGGAAGGATAGAGACCTTGAGCGCCACAATAACGGTGTGACATTTATACTTCTTTAGCAAGATGTTTAGATTTATTCGAAGTTAGCGGCAGGGTTCAGGCAAAAATGATACTTGACAAGATGTGAGTTGTTATGCTAAAATCGAAAAGCTGACTGAGAGAGGAAAGCAAAACGGCGTCCCCGGACAAGTAAACACATGCGGGTGTAGTTCAATGGTAGAATTCCAGCCTTCCAAGCTGGCTGTGTGGGTTCGATTCCCATCACCCGCTCCATACGCGCCTGTAGCTCAGGTGGATAGAGCAACTGCCTTCTAAGCAGTGGGCCAGGAGTTCGAGTCTCTTCAGGCGCGCCATTTTTATGTAATAGATGGTATGGTGGGTATAGCTCAGGTGGTTAGAGCACCAGGTTGTGGCCCTGGGGGTCGTCGGTTCAAGTCCGATTATCCACCCCATTTTTTTCAGGCAGGTCTACTACTGTACAGACCAAGAATTATTTTGGGATGTCGCCAAGGGGTAAGGCACCAGACTTTGACTCTGGCATTCGTAGGTTCAAATCCTGCCATCCCAGCCACATGACCCATTAGCTCAGCCGGCAGAGCACCTGCCTTTTAAGCAGGGAGTCCGCAGTTCGAATCTGCGATGGGTCACCAATAATACTAGAAACCCGCATAGCTTTGGCTTTGCGGGTTTCGTACGTTCTATTCGCTACTCGTCTGCACCAGGTAGTGTTTACATTTCTACACTATTCGATTATAATTGAAGCATAAGAATTTCGGAGGTTAAGTGATGCAGAAGTCTTTGGAGAAAACAGTAAAGCTCTATGAAGAGGACGCATACAATAAGGAGTTTGAGGCGGTCGTTATGTCATGTGAGAAGGACAAAGACCGCTATTTGGTATCACTTGACCGAACAGCGTTTTACCCTGAGGGAGGAGGCCAACCGGCAGATACCGGCTACATTGCAGGTATTCGCGTCACCGACACACAGGAGAAGGATGGCATAATCTATCATTACACCGAAAATCCGCTTGAACCCGGCATAAGTGTGCAGTGCTCAATAGACTGGAAGCGCAGGTTCTCGAATATGCAACAGCACAGCGGGGAACACATCCTTTCTGGAATCATTGTCCAACTGAGTGGCTTTGACAATGTTGGTTTTCACATCGGAAGCGAGTTTGTTACACTCGATTATAACGGACCACTTACAGATGAAATACTAAAAGAGGCCGAGAGTCGGGCCAATTCAGCCATATACGCAAACCTCCCTGTCAATGTGCGTGTCTACAGCAATGAGGAGATTATCGACGTCGACTATCGGAGCAAAAAAGAAATTGAAGGACCGGTTCGCATTGTTGAAGTTCCCGGATGCGATCGCTGTGCTTGTTGTGGAACACATGTTGCAAGAGCTGGAGAGATTGGAATAATCAAGATCATCAAGGCCCAAAACTATAAGGGCGGTACGAGAGTGTATATACTCTGTGGAATCAGAGCACTTGAACATTTCCGGGGTGCACTCGAAAGTGTGGATAAAATATCGACCCTTCTATCTGCAAGACCGGATCAGGTCTTTGAGGCAACAGCACAGCTGCTGGAGGAGAGCGAGGAGCAAAAATCCCGCATAGCAGGTCTGCAGACTAAGCTCTTTGAGATTATGGCAGAACAGGTTGAGAATGAATTTGACGGGAATATTTACACCACGATTATGGATGACCTGTCCGCTGATGAGCTCAGACAGTATGCATTGATTCTTGTTGAGAAGGTTGGAACCTGTCTTCTTTTTTCCACTAACGCTAACGAAGGATACAGGTATGCCTGTGCATCATCCGAAATTGATTGCAGGGAAATTACAGTCAATCTGAACAAGACGCTTGAGGGCAGAGGTGGAGGAACTCCGAAGCTTACACAGGGCGCAGTTAAGAGCGGGAGAGAGAAAATTGAGAGCTTTATCGCCTCGCTAACATAAGCTGGCAGTAACTAAAGGCTTCGGGAATGTGTGGGGGTGTAACGTTGTGAAGGAACACGAGGTAGTAATAGAAAAGCTATGCACTATAGCAAAGCCCAAAAAGCTTATTCTTTACGGCTCAAAGATTGATGTAGCAACAGGTGATGTGAAAGATATCGATGTCTGTCTTGTGGTTGAGACCGAAAACAAGGCTGAGCTCGAGCGTGAGTTGTATCTGGCAATTGATTCGGATGTTTCATTTGACATAATAATCTATACCCCGTCCGAGTGGGAAGTTCTCATAACCGACGCACAGAGTTTCGCTCACAGAATTCTTGAAAAGGGGACTGTTATATATGAGTGCCAGGCGTAACTCAAACACCAATGACAGTCGCCGCTATTACGAGTGGCTTGACAGGGCACAGGCAGATCTACAGTCCGCCCGTCTCCTCATATCCGGAGGCGGAGATCTAAACACAGTGGTATTCCACTGTCATCAGGTTGTGGAAAAGGCGCTGAAGGGTTTTCTGTTATTCCGCTCAAGACGCCACTATGATGGGCACAACATAACATTTCTTGTTAGAAGGGCAATCAAACTGGACAGTGACTTCAACCGGTTCCTTGAAGATAGCCCGCCATTGAACCGTTATTATATTGAGACCAGGTACCCTACAGATATTCCCTTTGAGATTGACACAGATACCGTCAAGAATGTGTTCCGGTTTTCGGAGAAGATCTATCAGACCATCGCTTCAAAGCTACACACCGAGCCGGGAGCATTCGTTATGGAAGAGGGAAGTCCCTCCACTGGCTAAATGGAGTTGGACTGGGGCTTGTTACTCGGTTGACAGTAATTCGAGATTATAATATAATGTGCAATCAATCTTGCAGCAATGATTTTTATATATACAGGCCATACGAAGATTAAATAACATTTTTATGCTTGCTGAGATGATACATTCAGTGGCGACTATGAAAGGAGTAAAGACGTGGTCAATACCGATTATACTGAGAAATTTGGAAAGGAAGGCCTCACATTCGATGATGTGCTGCTGATTCCTGCGGCGAGCGAGGTCCTTCCTAGTGATATTGATGTCTCAACATATGTTACGAAAAATATTAAGCTTAATATCCCTATCATGAGTGCGGCAATGGACACTGTTACAGAAAGCAGGATGGCAATAGCCATTTCGCGAGAGGGTGGTATTGGAGTAATTCACAAAAATATGTCCATCGAAGAGCAGGCCGACCAGGTAGACATGGTTAAGCGTTCTGAAAATGGCGTTATTACCAACCCCTTCTTCTTGGCACCCAACAACACCTTGCAGGATGCAGACGATCTGATGGCAAAATACCGCATATCGGGTGTACCCATCTGTATGGGGGACAAGCTCGTTGGAATTATCACTAATAGGGACCTGAAGTTCGTTGAGGATATGTCTCAGCCAATCAGGGACGTTATGACCTCAAAAAACCTCATAACTGCCCCTGTAGGCACTACATTACAGCAAGCAAAAGAGATACTCGGCAAGCATAAAATAGAGAAACTGCCACTTGTTGATGAGAATTTTGCTCTTAAAGGTCTCATAACAATAAAAGATATCGAGAAGGCAAGGGCATACCCGAACACATCGAGAGATTCAGAGGGCAGACTGCTTGTCGGTGCAGCGATTGGAGCGACCGGTGATATGCTGGAGAGGGCACAGGAGCTTGTTAAGGCCGGTTGTGACCTCCTTGTTCTCGACTCAGCACATGGGCACTCAAGGAATATTATCGAAGCGGTCAGAAGGGTCAAGAGAGAGATATCTGGAGCTCAGGTAGTCGCGGGCAATATTGCAACTGCAGAGGGAGCTCGTGCTCTAATAGATGCGGGAGCTGACTGCGTTAAGGTTGGAATAGGTCCGGGCTCGATTTGTACCACACGCGTAGTGGCTGGTATAGGTGTACCACAAGTGACTGCGGTATACGACGCCGCACGTGTAGCACACAGCTTGGGCATACCCGTTATCAGTGACGGCGGAATCAAGTATTCTGGAGATATAGTCAAGGCCATTGCCGCGGGAGCAGATGTGGTAATGCTGGGGTCACTTCTTGCCGGTTGCGATGAGAGTCCTGGTGAGGATGAGATCTACCAAGGACGTAGATTTAAGGTTTACCGGGGAATGGGTTCCCTTGCGTCAATGAGCAAAGGAAGCAAAGACCGCTACTTCCAGGAGGGTAACGGAAAGCTTGTTCCCGAAGGGGTAGAGGGTAGGGTTCCTTATAGAGGACCGGTCTCGGATACGCTGTTCCAGCTGATTGGAGGAATGCGTTCCGGTATGGGCTATTGCGGTTCAGGAACGATTACCGATCTACAGAAAAACTCCAAGTTCGTAAGAATATCTGGTGCTGGCCTGAAAGAGAGCCATCCACATGACATCTATATAACAAAAGAGGCACCAAACTACTCAGTGAATCCATACTAATATATTTATTACACACGACAGGTACTCCCACACATAGAACTGAGGTATAAAATGAAGATACTGTTAGTTTCCGATGAAGAGAGCTCCTATATATGGGACTATTTTGAACCAGAGCGGTTCAAAGATATTGAACTGATTGTCTCATGCGGAGATTTGGATGCAAACTATCTTACATTTCTTGCGACGATGATACCTGCAGCAGTAATCTATGTACATGGCAATCACGACAAAAAGTATCTAGTAAATCCACCAGAGGGTTGTATCAGCATCGATGATGATATTTTCGTGTATAAAGGTATCAGGTTTTTTGGACTCGGCGGTGTTAAGAGCTCCAGAAATGCGGAGTTTGAGTATACCGAGCAACAAATGAGAAAAAGGATCCGCAAACGAAGGTGGGACCTGTGGAAAAACAAGGGGTTTGATGTTTTAGTGACCCATGCGCCTGCATACGGACTCGGTGACTTACCCGGAACATTCCATGAGGGGTTCCATGCTTTCAGATCCCTGATCGATCAGTACAACCCACGTTACCACTTTTTCGGACATGTACACAGCCGGTATGATCACGGCACAAAAGAGATCCTTAAGCACGGAGATACGACCCTGATCAATGCCTGCGGCTACAAAATCATCGAGTACTAAAGCAGAAAGCTTCGCGGGGAAATTGAAGACCACGTAAGAGATAAGTGAAAGCAAGCCGATTTGTTTTGAGAAGAGGTGTGTTACCATTCCAAATCAATTAGCGATACAGGAGTACTTAGCAGCAAGAAAAGCGGGGAAGCGCTATTTTGCGGAGCACGCCGGTAAGGGCGGTCAAACTGGATATCTCGATGTGTTGGAAGGAAAGCTCCACGAAACCGAGACCGTCGGTGAGATAAATCTCGGAATATATGAAATCCCTCTTGAGAGCATTGTGGGCACTTTGACTGAAGCCCGCAGCACGGCCTTTGCAGGGAATTTCATGCCTCTTTTGGCTGAGGGATCGGAGTTTGCGTCAAAGTGGCAATCACTTTACTCTCATCACATAAGGGATGGCATAAGCGATCCGATAAAAGTCTATGAGTACCTCAACCGATTCTACGTTGTAGAGGGTAATAAGCGCGTATCGGTACTAACCCATGTCGGTGCTTACTCAATACGGGCTGAGGTTATTCGCATTCTCCCCAAAAGGGATACAAAAAACCGTGATATCTCCATCTACTACGAGATTGTCGACTACAACCCGCATATTCTAGCTTTTGTTGGTATGTGGTTTGGAAGACGAGGGTCTTTCACAAAACTAATGGAGAATGCCAAAAAATTCTCCGAAACAGTGCCCGAGCTGAAAGGCAAGCAGCCACATGTGTGGCTTTCAAAGGTGTTCAGGGATTTCAGCAGGCAGTATCGGGCCGCAGGATTTGGTGACATCAATCTACACTTGGGCGATGCCTTCATAGAATACGTTCGAATTTACGGATTTCCGTATGATGAACCGTATGAGATACTGGGACATAAAGTTAGGAATTGCGAGGGACAGTTTAAGCTCGTCGCAAAAAGAAGCAGCCAGAAGGTCATAGACTCGGGGGATGTACAACGTACAGGAGGACTTAGGCTCAGGTCGATAATATCTCCGCGTAAAGCGAGGGCAGTTTTTGTGTACCGAACTCCCTACGAGTTATCCCCGAGAACCCGGGCCCACGAGTATGGGCGGTTACAGGCCGAGAAGATGTTTGGTGACCGTCTTATTACCGAGGCTGTGTATGGAGTCAGCGAGGATGATGCCCACAGAAGGCTTGTTGAAATAGCAAAGACAAAGCCGGATATAATCTTTACTGTAAACTCACGTTTTGGACGCGCATCACTACAGACGTCCCTTGAACTATCAGATGTACTTGTGTTCAACTGTAACCACACCCAGCCCGGCAAGCGTCTTAACACCTACTATTGTAAACTATACGAGCTAACGTTCATGCTAGGTATTTTGGCTGGTTCATATACAAGTACCAACACTGTTGGGTTTATCACTCAGCCCAAAAGCCTTGTAAACTCGACCTATGGCATAAACTCCTTCGCATTAGGTGCGAGACTTGTCAATCACAATATCCGGGTGAAGACGGCCTCCATGATCAATGAGTACTCATCTGAGGAGGATAGAGCGCTCAGAAAGGAGCTTGCCTCAAAAGGTGTTGATGTTGTTTTCAGTCAATATCCGAATGAGGACCCCGCGTGGTACAACAAGTTCAATAACCTGTACGGGATGCTCAGTGCCATCAATCCAAACGGCTGCGTTACAGATTATCTTGCAACCTCAGCATGGAATTGGGATGTTGTCTATAAAAAATTATTCGAGGACTACTTAGAGGGCAATTTTGATTTTCTCCGGAAGACACCGGAGAGCACGCTCAACTTCTGGCTGGGCCTTTCTGCAGGGGCCACCGATGTGTATATGTCGGACATTGTTTTGGGTCCCCACACAGCCAGACTCGGGAAAGTTTTCAAGGAGCTTCTGACTAAGTCACAGATCCATCCATTCATCGGACCAATAAAAGATAACAGCGGAGTTGTGAGAATTGGTAAGGGGGATGTCCCCACGCTGATGGACATTCAGAGGATGAGATGGCTAAGCGATATAGTGTCAGAGGACTAGCACGGAGTTATTCTAATTATCAGGAGGACATTATTGTGGTAAAGACGGCAGTCATCGGCTTGGGCTATATAGGGCTTCCCACAGCCCTCTCACTCGCTGTTAACGGTGTGCAGGTTGTCGGTGTAGATATTAATCCGGAAGTAGTCGCCAAGCTAAACTCGGGAAAACTGACATTTGAAGAGAAGGGGCTATCCGAGCTGTTCAAAAGAGCCTGTGACAGTGGAGTTGAATTTGTTACAGAGTACCCTGTCGCAGATGTGTATATATGCGCCGTTCCAACTCCATACGATAAGAACTCAAAAAAGGTTGACCCTTCGTATGTCATAGATTCAATCAATCGAATAATCAGTGTTGCACCGCGGGGGAGCATAATCGTTATTGAATCAACTATTTCCCCGGGAACGGTCGACCGCAGCATCAGACCGATATTTGAGAGAAACGGACTTGTACTGGGTTCTGACTTCCATATTGCACACGCGCCCGAGCGTATTATCCCGGGCAACATGCTCTATGAGCTTGAGAACAACTCAAGGATAGTCGGCGCAGACAGCGTTGAGGTCGCCGAGAAGGTGCGGGACATATACAGCAGTTTCTGCAAGGGAGATATTGTCCTGACAGACATACGTACAGCTGAGATGACCAAGGTGGTCGAAAACACTTTTCGCGATATTAACATTGCCTATGCAAATGAGCTCGCAAAGATTTGCAGTTCGGACGGCATGGATGTCTATAAGATTATTGAGATTGCTAACATGCATCCCCGTGTCAACATTCACACACCAGGTCCTGGTGTCGGGGGACACTGTATTTCAGTAGACTCATGGTTTCTTGTCGGTGACTATCCAGGGCTTGCTAATATTATCCTTGCAGCAAGGAAGATAAACGATTCTATGCCAGAGTTTGTGCTTGAACGGGCATATAATATAATGAAGGAGCAGGGCATTAAAGATGTCAAACGTGTCGGCCTATATGGGCTTACCTATAAGGAAAATGTGGATGACACACGTGACAGCCCCACGCTTCAATTGCTAGACTGTATGGCCAGGCATCTGGCAGGTGGCCTTAAAGTGTACGATCCATATATTAACGAGAAGATTGTCGATAACCAAATACTCGACTTCAATGAGTTTCTCGACTCTGTAGACATGGTTATTATTATGGTTGGACATAACCACCTGAAGGAGAACATGGCACGTATTGAGGAGAAGGTAATATTCGATACTCGAAACGCCTGTCCTTTTGAACACGCATACAAGCTGTAACCTTATCACATTAGCGCTGCACAACGAAGCATTAATAATGGACTCTTTAGCTTTCATGGAGTGTGCAATGAGGAGCACATTTCAAAGAGCTAAAGAGTCCTTATTAGTTTTACCTATAGTTATACTAGTTATTTGATTGCGCGTACGCGTAGCACTCCGTTTAGGGAACGTATATGGTTTAGAGTATCTTCCGCGACATCGACATCGACATCGAGGACCGTGTATGCGAAGTCCCCTTTGGACTTGTTGACAAGATTCATTATGTTCAGACCAAGGGATGAAAATGCTCCGGATACCGGGCTGAGCACGTTAGGTATGTTTCTGTGTGTGACACAGATTCTTGTTTTGCAGGAGCGCGGGACGTCTACATCGGGGAAGTTGACAGAGTTTATAATGTTACCCTCTTCCAAATACTCCATAAGCTGGTGAACGGCCATAGTAGCACAGTTCTCCTCGCTCTCGGGCGTTGAAGCACCGAGATGTGGAAATGCTATGACTTTTTCATGCCCGAGGATCGTGTCGTTGGGGAAATCCGTTACATATTTTGACACAATGCCGGAGTCGAGAGCTTCCAGCAGGTCCTCGTTGTTTACAAGCTCTCCGCGTGCAAGGTTAATGAGCCGGACACCGGGTTTCATGCAGCTGAACGCTTCTTTATTGATCATACCGACAGTCTTATCGTTAACAGGTATATGAAGGGTGATATAGTCGGAATTTTCATAGATCGTGTTATAGTCAGGTGCATATGATACACTGCGTGACAGTCCCCAGGCGCCTTTTACCGAGAGATACGGGTCACATCCGAGTGCATTCATGCCTAGGTATGTAGCAGCGTTTGCTACCATTCCGCCTATAGCTCCAAGACCGATTATACCCAATGTCTTGCCCATGAGCTCAGGGCCAGCGAAGCTACTCTTTCCCTTCTCGACAAGCTTTGTTACTTCGTCGCCTTTGCCCGAAAGAGTTTTTACCCAGTCGATGCCGCCGATCACATCCCTCGAGCTGAGCAATAGTGCACAGATTACGAGCTCCTTTACGGCATTGGCATTTGCTCCGGGTGTATTAAAAACAACGATTCCTTCCTCGGAGCATCTGTCTACAGGAATATTATTCGTCCCTGCACCAGCGCGCACTATACAACAAAGGTTCTCATCAAATTCCTGTGAGTGGAGGTTTGCGGACCTCAGAAGGATAGCGTTGGGGGAGCTAATATCTGAAGAGACCTCATAAAGCTCGCTTTTTCGCAAAGTTTCAAGGGCATCTGGAGAAATATTGTTCAGTGTCTGTATACGGTACAATTCTGTTCACTGCCTTTCAGCTTCGAATTTGTCGATGTAGTTGATAAGCCTCTTTATACCCTCGACCGGCATTGCGTTATATATTGAGGCTCTCATGCCACCAGCCGATCGGTGTCCCTTAAGAGATATTAGTCCGCTCTCTGTAGCGCCCTTAATAAACTGGTTGTCAAGTTCATCGTCCCCGGTGGTGAAGGTCACATTCATCATTGAACGGTAAGGCTTTTCAATGCCAAGCTTGAATAGGTTACTGTTATCTAGTCTGTTGTAGAGCATTTCCGCTTTTTCGCGGTTTATCTTGGCCATCTCCTCAAGTCCGCCCATCTCATCTATCCAGTCAAGGACAAGTCCGAGGAGATAGATTCCATATGTGGGTGGTGTGTTGTACATAGATTTATTCTTGATCATTGTCGGATATCTCAGAAGGATAGGAGTATCTTCAGGGGGGCAGAAGGGCAGACTGTTCTTTACTATAACTACCGTCAACCCTGCTGGACCCATATTCTTCTGCGCACCCGCATAAATGATACCATATTTTGAAACATCTATGGGCTCTGAGAGGATACAGGATGACATATCACATACGAGTGGGACATCGGTCTCGGGAACGTAGTCCCATTTAGAGCCGTATATTGTGTTGTTAAGACAGTAATGAAAATATGAGGCGTTTGGATCAAGCTTTAGATCGGACTGTCGCGGTATATAGGAAAATTTCTTGTCCTCTGAGCTTGCAGCTATATTGACTGTCCCAAATTTCTCTGCCTCAGTCGCTGCTTTCTGTGAAAAGCTTCCGGTGATGGCATAGTCAGCACATCCGGTTTTAGCGATAAGATTCATTGCTGTCATAGAAAACTGCATTGTCGCTCCGCCCTGGAGGAAGAGGACACTGTAGTCATCAGGTATGTTCATGATCCGGCGGAGCTTAGACTCGACAGACACAATTATTTCGTCATACTCGGATGATCGGTGGCTCATTTCCATTACAGAACAACCCGTGCCTTTGTAGTTCAAAAGCTCGGATGCCGCTCTCTCAAGAACCTTCTCAGGAAGCATTGAGGGCCCTGCGGAGAAGTTAAAGATTCTGTTGTGTCCCATTGTCGATGACCTCTTTTCTGAAAACTTTTTACTGGTTTACTCTTCGACTAATACTTGTGAGATTCTTGCTCTCGCAATACTACTTTTGGAAACGAATTAAATCACTGACGCTTTAACTCGATGCTAAAGTATATTGACGATTATACACTTGGTCCCTAAAAATGTCAATTTATTAACAATACAATTATTCATACCTGAAACGGTGTTTTTTTGCATTTTTACACATCGTTTTATGAAAACATAACAGGTAAATGTAATCGGCGTGGCGCTCAGACTTTTGGAAGGCTGGAGAGACCGAGTTCGATATCCTCGTCGGTTGGTATATAGTCGGTCATTGTGCCGTTATTGAAGCTCTGGTATGCGGACATATCAAAAAAGCCTGTACCTGTGAGTCCAAATAGGATTTTCTTTTTCTCTCCAGTTTCCCTACACTTTATTGCCTCATCAATGGCTGCACAGAGTGCGTGGTTAGATTCCGGGGCAGGAAGGTTACCCTCACTCTTACAGAAGAGCTTAGCCGCCTGGAATACCTTAGTCTGCTCATACGCTATCACATCCATATACCCATCGTGCTTAAGCTTTGACACAATTGGATTCATGCCGTGGTAGCGCAGCCCACCAGCGTGGTTTGGTGAGGGCATAAAGCCGCTGCCCAGTGTGTACATCTTAATCAGTGGTGTCATACATCCGGTATCGCCAAAGTCATAAGCATAGCGGCCGCGTGTAAGTGTCGGGCAGGAGGCGGGTTCAACGCCAAGGAATTGAATGTTGTTTTTGCCCTGCAACCTCTCTGCCATATATGGAGCGATAAGTCCACCAAAGTTAGAACCGCCCCCAAGACAGCCGATTACGATATCCGGTGTTATATTATACTTATCCAGTGCCGCTTTTGCTTCCAGGCCTATAACGCTCTGATGCAGCAGAACATGGTTCATAACACTACCAAGTAGATATCGGCAATTCTCTCTACTCAAAGCTATCTCCACAGCTTCAGAGATGGCACAGCCAAGGCTTCCACCGGTACCGGGATGGTCCTTCAAAATACGGCGACCAACCTCTGTTGTATCGGATGGTGATGGGATTACTTGTGCACCATAGGTCTCCATCAAGTCCTTGCGGTGAGGTTTTTGCTCGTAAGATGTTTTTACCATATAGACAAGGAGGTCGAGTCCAAAAAAGCCCGTTGCCATAGAGAGAGCGGTTCCCCACTGTCCGGCACCTGTTTCTGTAGTAACGCTAGTAAGACCCTGTTCACGGGCATAGTAAACCTGAGGCACAGAACTGTTTAGTTTATGACTTCCGGATGTGTTTGTTCCCTCAAACTTGTAGTAAATTTCAGCAGGTGTGTCAAGTAGCTTCTCAAGGTTATATGCCCTAACTACTGGAGATGGACGATACATGCGATAGAAGTTACGTACCTCATCCGGAATCTCAATATATTTGTCAGTGGTATTCATTTCCTGTTCAACAGCCGCGTCGGTAAACACTTTGCGTAATTCGTCCGCCTCAACTGGCTGTCCTGTTGCGGGGTTTAGCATTGGTGGTAGCTTTTCAGGAAGATAGGCCTGAAGATTTAGCCAGAACTTTGGCAACTCACTTTCGGAGAGATTTATTTTGTAAGGGATGTTGTTTGGCATATTCATTAACTCCTTTTTGCTCGCGGGCTTGTCTGCGCAAATATCCGGATGCAAGGAAGTGTGATTTATAGTACAAAAAAACCTGTCCCTGCAACAATGTTGCTGGGACAGGAGTAACTTCTCCTGCGGTGCCACCCGGCTTGGCGCTAAAAACACCCACTTATTACGCACAGTCATGCGCTAGCTGTGATAACGGCAGCCACCCCGGTGCCCCTACTAGTAGCAGCAAAGTTAACTAACTGCACTTTCAGTTTACCCTCATCGGTCCATTCACAGTGATTCCGGAGACCGCATTCTCACCAACAGCAGTTCTCTTTACTCCGACCATACACAGTTACTTATCCGAATCAACGGTTTAGCATTTGACGTATTATACCCTTTACAGCTCGTGCTGTCAAGAAACTGTTACAATTATTCATCCTTGAAACCGGATATTATTGCATGTATAATCAAAGTGTAGCATTTTCCAGATAAAAAACTATCAAATATTAAAGGACGGAGTATAGATGACAATAAAAGAGGTAAGAGATATTCTTCGGGCAAGAGTTCTGTGCGGGGAGCATCTTCTTTCTCAGGAAGTCCATTCTGCCTGTGGTGCAGACCTAATGAGCGATGTGCTCGCTTTCGTCAAGGATCAGTCTGTTCTTCTGACGGGACTACTCAACCCTCAGGTAATAAGAACAGCAGATATGATGGATATGGTATGCATTGTGTTTGTCCGAGGCAAGCTTCCCGATGAATCGATGATCGAGCTAGCAAAGTCTAGAGACATTGTTCTAATGTGTACAGACCTGAGAATGTATTCAGCCTGTGGAAAACTGTATAAAGGCGGGCTTGTAGGATTGGAGTGCTAACAATTTGGATTCTCTGCATCTACACTTTGACATAGACGGATCGGATTTTACTTCAGCCGGCGAGGCAGCAAGTGAGCTTAAGCGTGTTTTGAGGCAGCTGGGTTTTCCCCCTGAGATCATCCGCAGGTGCGCCATCAGCATGTATGAGGGTGAGATCAACATGGTGATACATGCCAACGGGGGTACTGTCGATGTGTACATAGATAGCGACGAGATAATCTTTGAACTAATAGACAGCGGCCCCGGGATCGCTGATGTCGAACTTGCTATGCAGGAGGGGTATTCAACAGCATCACAGGAGGTCCGAGATTTGGGCTTTGGAGCAGGCATGGGATTACCAAATATGAAGAGATACACAGACCAGATTATTGTAGACTCAATAGTTGGTGTCGGAACAGCCGTTTTTATGAGCATAAAGCTAGAATAGTTGACTTGTGAGATCAGTAGACCCGCGTATCAATTCTAAACATAGAAGAGGTAGTTAGATAGATGAAGCATTCGGTTACTCTTGACAAGGAAAAATGCAAAGGATGCACTACCTGCATGAAGCACTGCCCGACAGAGGCTATACGCGTTCGTCGCGGCAGGGCACATATTATACAGGACAGGTGTATAGATTGTGGGCAATGCATACGTGTATGTCCCCACCATGCAAAGAAGGCAATATGCGACCCCTTTGACAGAATTGAGGACTATAAATTTACTGTTGCAATGCCCGCACCATCCTTCTACGGGCAGTTTAGCAACCTTGACGACGTAAATATAGTGTTACAGGCGCTGCTCGATATCGGATTTGATGCTGTATTTGAGGTATCGCGGGCTGCAGAAATTATTTCTGATATAACTAGAAAAACGTATGATGAGGAGACGGAGAAGCGTACGGGACCTATCATATCCTCTGCATGTCCAGCTACCGTTCGCCTTATTTGCATGCGTTTCCCAAAGCTGATACCCAACCTCCATAAGATGATAGCCCCCGTAGAGCTGGCAGCAATGCGCGCGAGAGAGGAAGCTGTTAAAAAGTCAGGTCTTAGCCCCGAAGAAATCGGAGTATTTTTCATTACGCCATGTCCCGCGAAGGTCACTGCAGACCGCTATCCGCTGTTCCTAGAGGAGAGAGTAATTGACGGGACCTTTTCAATGGCAGACATATACAAACGGGTACTGGGACCTATGAAGAAGGTTAAAGAACCTCGGCAAATCAGCAAGTCCGGAATAATGGGGATCGGCTGGGCAAGAGTTGGCGGTGAGTCTTCTGCGCTCCTAAAGGAACACCACCTTGCGGTGGATGGGATCGAAAACGTCATTGACATCCTTGAAGATGTTGAAAACGGGCTACTACCTGAGGTAGAGTTCTTGGAGCTTAATGCATGTACACAGGGCTGTGTTGGGGGATGCTTAACTGTTGAAAACCCATACACTGCAAAGAGCCGCATACGAAAGCTTATGAAATATCTCCCTGTTAGTAAAAACAAGGCTGAGCCTGAAGATGCTGAAGCGATTCTGGCACTTGCAAAAAAGGTTCCAGAGTATGTGCCAGTGTGGCAGTTGTCTGAGGACCGCGAGGATGCAATGAGGATATTCATGGAGATAGCCGATCTCCGGCGTAGACTACCCGGTTTGGATTGCGGTTCCTGTGGAGCACCGTCCTGTAGATCATTTGCGGAGGATGTTGCTACGAACTTTGCCTCGGAAGAGGACTGCATTTTTCATATGCGTGAACGCATGCAGTATATGGCCGGAGGCGGAGATGCGGACGAGTACCTACCTCCACCATTTAGAAGAACTGATGGTGAAGAAAGCGACGAAAAGGACAACGACCACGATGATTTTGGCTAATAATTAGACTTAAGAAACTTAGAAAGGTATAACCTGGAATAGGTAAAGAAAGGCGAGAATAATTTTATGACTGTTCGAATGCTTGCAGAAAAGTTGGATCTTGAGTGCATAAGTAATGGTGATGGCAACCGTGAAGTGACTGGCTGTTATGTTGGTGATCTACTGAGCAGGGTTATGGGGAGTGCCAAAGAGGGAAATGTCTGGATAACTATTATGTCGAATGTAAACGTGGCTGCCGTTGCATCACTAGCTGATGTTTCATGTATAATACTTGCAGAGGGTGTAAAACCGGACGCAGATTTAGAAGCAAAATTAGAGATAGTAGATGCCGCACTATACACAACACCTATGGCAAGCTATGAAATAGCATGGAAGATCCATGAGCTAATTGGAGTCTGATATTTGGCATTCGGGAAAGGGGACAAATGTTCTGCTATTGTGATTTTCATATCCACTCCTGTCTATCCCCCTGCGGTCAGCCTGAAATGACCCCCTCAAACATTGCGAGGATGGCTGCACTGCAGGGCTATAATATAATAGCTGTCTCCGACCACAATACAACCGGTAACTGCCGGGCGGTCATTCGTGCAGCAGCTGAGGCTGGTATAGTTGCCATTCCCGCCATGGAACTAACAACGTCGGAAGAGGTGCATATGCTGTGTCTCTTGCCCTCTGCGGATGCTGCTGATGAGTTCGGGAAATATGTCTACGAGAGACTTCCCGACATACGCAATGAGCCCGGTTTTTTTGGTGAGCAAATACTCATGGATTTTGATGACAACATTCTAGGATATGAGGAGCGCCTTTTGATAAATGCGACAGATATAAGCCTCCAGGATGTCCCCGCTCTGTTGGCCGTATATGGCGGAGTTGCAATACCTGCGCATATCGACAGATCATCTTTTTCGATCCTATCGAACCTGGGATACATCGACCGTTCGCTGGGTTTTAGAGCGGTTGAGATTTCCCGTGGCTGCGACCCTCGCATTCTCCTGGAGAACTATCCCGAGTTGGATAACATGCCATACTATAAAAACTCGGATGCACACGACCTCTACTCAATGCTTACTGCAAAAAACGGACTCGAGCTTGTTGAAATTACTGCTGAGGAAATCATTGATATATTCAAAAGGGGAGATGTGCCAAACAGGCTTAAATAAATTGTCGAGAAAGACAGGAAACCTGTTATATGTGCACATATAATTGTTAAATATTTAACTTTGAAAAGAGCCGTTATTATGTTATACTTTGTAAGGAATGACATATTCCTAACAAAGTATTTTTAGTTGTAAATTTAGGAGGTCTCTGAATGCCCAATCTTAAGACAAAGGTATCCTTTAAGGGCACAAAGGAGCAAGAGAAGGAGCTTGTCGACTTCATTCGTGCTCACAGCCAGGATAAGGGATCCATGATGCCGATTCTGCAGAAAGCCCAGGAGATGTACGGGTACATACCTGAGGAAGTGCAGATTATTATTGCTGAGGAAACGGGAGTTCCGTTAAGTGAAATCTACGGAATCGTATCGTTTTACTCTCAGTTCACACTTAATCCGAAGGGTAAGTACCAGATATCCGTGTGCCTCGGAACCGCATGCTATGTTAAGGGCGCCGGAGACATTCTGGACAAGGTCTGCGAGATTATAGGGTGTGAATCAGGCTCAATAACCGATGACGGCATGTTCTCGGTAGATGCTACCAGATGCATTGGCGCTTGCGGCCTAGCTCCTGTCTTTACGGTGAACGAAAGCGTATATGGCAGGGTCGATGTTGCAGAAACAGAACAAATTATAAAGAAATATGTAGCTGAAGCCAAGGGAAGCTAATGGAGGATCTCTCTCTACATATTCTCGATATATCACAGAACTCGCTTCGTGCGGGTGCGAAGAATATATTCATTGTGATTAGAGATTTACCCGAACCTGATCTTCTAGAGATTTCGGTGGAGGATGACGGGTCGGGGATGGATGAAGAGCTGCTGAGCAGAGTAACGGACCCTTTTGTTACAACACGAGATACCCGCAGTATCGGACTCGGTATTCCCCTATTGAAAATGGCTGCTGAAATGAGTGGCGGAAGGTTCAACATAACCAGTGAAACGGGTAAGGGAACTAAAATCGTTGCTTCTTTTGGGCGATCACATATCGACAGTCCCCCCCTAGGAGACATAGCAGAAACGGTGGTAACTCTAATTCAAGGCAATCCTGATGTCAGATTTAGATATGAGAGATGCACGGAACAGGGCGTTTTCTCCCTCGATACAAAAGAGTTGGCCGAGATTCTTCAGGGAGTGCCTCTAAACGAACCGGAGGTACTGCAGTGGATCAGGGAATATCTAGAGGATGCAGATGCGGACATTTGACCTTTGATTGTTTGGTTAACCGGATAGTGCCGGTTACGAGAGTATAAACCTTTACAAATGAACACTGTAAGGAGATTATTTATGAAAAAAAGCATTGAAGAACTGAATGCAATTCGGGAAAGAATGCAACAGAACATTCAGGTGCGGACAGAAAACGCCGATAATACTCGCGTAGTAGTCGGAATGGCGACATGCGGAATCGCAGCAGGTGCCCGTCCCGTACTCACAGCGATTGTTGATGAGGTAAACCGCAGAAAGCTTAAGAATGTTACCGTGACCCAGACAGGGTGCATAGGTGTTTGCCGGCTTGAGCCGATCGTCGAGATTTACGAGCCAGGCAAAGAAAAGGTAACATATGTAAATATGGACGAAAATAAGGCAAGACAGGTTGTTTCCGAACACCTCGTAAACCAGAGGGTTGTCGACGAATATACCATCGGAGCTGCCAAATAAGGGACGGGAGTGTATAAGCGATGAATTTAGTAAGAACCCACGTGTTGGTATGCGGAGGAACCGGATGTACCTCGGCAAACAGCCCAGCATTGATTGATGAGTTTCACAAAGAGCTTGACAAGCGCGACCTCTCTAAAGAGGTCCAGGTCATTCAAACCGGCTGCTTTGGTCTGTGCGCACTTGGTCCTATTGTAATAGTCTACCCCGAAGGGTCATTCTACTCTATGGTAAAGGTAGAGGATGTCTCTGAGATCGTTGAAGAGCATATCCTTAAGGGACGCATTGTCACCCGCCTCCTTTATGAGGGAAGCTTAGACGAGATGGAGTTAGTCAAATCACTGGATGAGACCGACTTCTACAAAAAGCAGCATAGAATCGCCCTGCGTAACTGCGGCGTCATAAATCCAGAAGATATAGATGAGTACATTGCAAATGACGGATACCAGGCACTTGCAAAAGCGCTGACAAGCATGACTCCCCAAGAGGTTATCGATACTGTGTTAGCATCCGGACTTCGCGGACGCGGCGGTGCCGGATTCCCTACCGGAAGAAAGTGGCAATTTGCTGCAAATGAGGATAACCCACAGAAGTATGTATGCTGTAACGCCGACGAGGGTGACCCCGGAGCATTCATGGACCGTTCACTGCTTGAAGGAGATCCTCACAGCATAATCGAAGCGATGGCACTTGCCGGATACGCTATAGGCGCCAATCAGGGCTATGTTTACGTCCGTGCAGAGTATCCAATAGCCGTTAACAGGCTAAAAATCGCTATAGAGCAGGCTAAAGAGTATGGTTTCCTGGGTAAGGACATATTCGGAAGTGGATTTGATTTCGACCTAGATATTAGGCTTGGAGCAGGCGCATTTGTGTGCGGCGAAGAGACAGCCCTCATGGCATCGATAGAGGGACATCGCGGTGAGCCGCGTCCCCGTCCGCCGTTCCCGGCAGTTAAGGGACTGTTCGGAAAGCCGACTGTTCTAAATAACGTCGAAACCTATGCTAACATTCCGTGGATCATATACCATGGGCCGGAAGCATTTGCGGAAATCGGAACGGAAAAGTCCAAAGGAACAAAGGTATTTGCCTTGGGTGGAAAGATTACAAATACCGGCCTTGTTGAGATTCCAATGGGAACCACTCTCAGAGAGGTTATCGAGGAAATCGGTGGCGGAGTTCCTAACGGCAAGAAGTTCAAAGCAGCACAGACAGGCGGACCCTCTGGTGGATGTATCCCCGAATCACTGCTGGATACACCGATGGACTTTGAGAGTCTTGCTGAGGTCGGCTCCATCATGGGATCCGGTGGACTGATTGTCATGGACGAAGACAACTGCATGGTCGATATCGCGAAGTTCTTCCTGCAGTTTACCGTCGACGAGTCCTGCGGAAAATGTGTACCCTGCCGTGTAGGTATGTATAGGTTACACGAACTCTTAGAGAAGATAACAAGTGGCAACGGCACTTTGGAAGACATAGATCTTATCGAAGAGCTCTGCTATCACATAAAGGAAAACTCCCTGTGCGGTCTCGGACAGACAGCACCAAACCCGGTTCTGTCAACGTTAGAGCATTTCCGCGACGAGTATGTTGCTCACGTTACAGAGAAAAGATGTCCTGCTGGAGTCTGTAAAGAGCTTCTCCGTTACTTTATTATTGCCGATAAGTGCACAGGTTGTACAGCATGTTCGCGTGTTTGTCCTACAAATGCTATCTCGGGCGAGGTCAAGAAAGTACATGAAATTGACCAGGACAAATGCATAAAATGCGGCGCTTGCATGGAAAGATGCAGATTTGGCGCAATTGTTAAGATCTAGCGGAAAAGGAGAACAGACTATGAGCACTGTAAAAGTGAAAGTTAACGGCATGGAGGTAGAATGCTCCGCCAACGATACCGTTCTTGAGGCGGCTCGCCTTGCCGGAGTCGATATACCAACTCTATGCTATATGAGGGACATTGCTCCAATCGGTGCATGCCGCATGTGTGTCACCGAAGTATCGGGCGCTAGAGGTCTGGTTGCTGCGTGTGCATATCCTGTCGAAGATGGAATGGAGATCAACACAAATTCTCAGAAAGCGTACAACGCTAGAAAAAGAACCCTTGAACTGATACTCTCCCAACACCGTCGGGACTGCCTGACATGTGACCGCAACATGAACTGTGAGCTTCAGAAGCTTTCAAAAGACTACAATATTAAAGAAGTCCGTTTAGGACATCCTGAGGACATGGTGCCCCAGATAGAAGACTCCATGATCCATCTCATTAGGGACAATTCCAAGTGCGTCCTGTGCCGTCGCTGTGTCAACATCTGTAAAGAGACACAGAGCATAGGAGTAATCGGTCCCAACGACAGGGGATTTGCAACACAAATTTCCTGCGCATTTGACCGTAATCTTGATGAGACTGCATGCGTATCCTGCGGCCAGTGTATCACAGTATGCCCCACCGGCGCACTGACAGAGCGCGACTGCACAGATAAGGTCTGGAATGCACTTGCTGACAAAACAAAACACGTTGTTGTCGGAACCGCACCTTCGGTCCGGGTAACCCTCGGAGAGTGCTTTGGAATGCCAATCGGCACAAACGTACAGGGCAAAATGGTTGCTGCACTACGCAGAATGGGATTCGACGGAGTATTTGACGTTGACGTTACCGCTGATCTCACCATTATGGAGGAGGGCACTGAGTTTCTCGGACGCCTCAACAGTGGAGAAAACCTCCCGCTCATCACCTCCTGCAGCCCTGGATGGGTCAAGTTCTGTGAGCACTACTATCCCGAGTTCATTCCGAATCTCTCCTCATGTAAGTCACCACAGCAGATGTTTGGTGCAATGATGAAGACATACTATGCCGAAAAGATGGGCCTCAACCCCGAAGATATTTTCGTAGTAGGCATAATGCCATGTACTGCAAAGAAGTACGAGCGCTACCGTGATTATCAGGACGCAGTTCCCGGTATTCCGGATGTAGATGCGTCAATCACAACAAGAGAGCTTGCTCGCATGATCGACACATCAGGCATTTCATTTGTCGATTTGCCAGATGAGGACTTCGACCCCTCCTTCGGAATCTCCAGCGGCGCAGGTCTCATATTTGGAGCAACTGGCGGAGTTATGGAAGCAGCACTCAGAACCGTTGCTGACATAGTCACAGGCGAAGACCTGGATACACTTGATTACCACGAGGTACGTGGAACAGAGGGAATAAAGGAAGCCCAGTACGACTTGAACGGCAGACAGATCAGGGTTGCTGTGGCCTCCGGACTTGCAAACGCAAGAGCTCTGCTTGAGAGAGTAAAGAGCGGCGAGGCAAGCTACGATATGATAGAGATCATGGCCTGCCCGGGCGGATGCATAAACGGCGGCGGACAGCCCATACAGCCCCAGAGTGTAAGAAACTTTGTCGATTTAAGGACATTGAGAGCAAAGGCCATATACTCTGCAGACAAGAGCATGAAAATGAGAAAGAGCCACGAAAGTCCGGTAATCAAAGAAATCTATGATGCCTACCTTGGTAATCCTGGCAGCGAGAAAGCACACAAACTGCTGCATACAAAATACCAGGCCAGGTCAAAATACCCCGGCGTAGCTGAATAAAGATTAAACTAACAGAAGAGTTTTGCTAAATAGCAAAGCTCCTCTGTGGTATTTTCTGGAATTTTCGACAGACATCGACATAATCCGACAGACGATAGGGCAGTAAACTGGAGAGGGGGAGTTGCAGGGGACGTTATTAGCGTTCAAATATATAAGTTCGTACAAGACCACTGTAAAGGAGGCAATCACAATGAGTCAAACTCAAGTGAGGTCGGGCAGAAGCGCACGCGACAGCTCATTAGCGTATGCTGACAATGTCCGGCCGGCGGCGAGGTACCCTGAAGTTGCAGAAGTTATTGATAGGTACAGGGGCCATGAGGGCTGCTTGATCCAGATTCTCCACGCGGCACAGGGCATCTATGGATGTCTTCCGTTGGACCTGCAGATGTTCATTGCGGAGTCGTTGGATTTGCCGCTATCCGAGGTGGCTGGCGTGGTCTCGTTTTACTCCTTCTTCTCGGTAAATCCCAGAGGACAGCATACGATTCGTGTATGCTTGGGAACTGCGTGTTATGTACGCGGCGGGAAGAAGATCGTCGATCATCTCCGAGAGTCGCTGGGAATCGATGTAGGGGAAACCACCGAGGATGGGAAGTTCACTTTTGAGATTGCGCGCTGTATAGGCGCATGTGGTCTCGCTCCCGCTGTAATGATCGATGACACTGTCTATAAGCAGGTGTCTGCTGCAAAGATTGATGCAATTCTTGCAAAGTACTGATTGGGGGTGAAGAGATTGAGGAGAATTATTAGGGAACTGAATGATCTAAAGAGAATCAAGTCAGAGTATAGGGAGAAGGAGGATAATTACTCGCACAGTATCCTAGTTTGCGCTGGAGCGGGCTGTGTTTCATCAAACTGCTACGATGTCAGTGACGCTGTTAAGGATGAAATCGCCAGGCTTTCAGTCTCGGACAGCGTTCGGGTCATCGAGACCGGTTGTATGGGGACCTGCGCTGTGGGGCCGGTGATGCTTATCCTTCCAGAAAGAGTGTTTTATACTGAGCTTACACCTGAAACAGCCCGGGAGGTAGTACGTGCTCATCTGATCGATAAAAAGATATTGGAGGAGCATACCTTCTACGATCATTCACTCCGAAAGCATGTGCCGGTTATTGACGATATTGAGTTTTTCAAAAACCAGGTGCGAATAGCTCTGAGAAACTGTGGACAGATCGAACACGCGAGCATAGAAGCATATATTGAGAGGGACGGGTATCTTGGTGCCCACAAAGTCCTGACATCCATGACCCCGCAACAGGTGGTCAATGAGGTCAAGGATTCAGGTCTTCGCGGGCGTGGGGGAGCCGGGTTCCCAACTGGTATCAAGTGGGAAGCGGGACTCAGAGCGAAATCTGATATTAAGTACATAGTGTGTAATGCTGATGAAGGTGACCCCGGTGCATTTATGGACCGCAGTATCATTGAGGGCGATCCACACACATTGATTGAAGGCATGATTATCGGCGGGTACGCCATCGGGGCAAATAGGGGATACGTATACATTAGGGCTGAGTACCCTCTAGCCATTGAGCGTCTTGAAGCTGCTCTAGTCCAAGCACGAGAATACGGACTTTTGGGCAAAAACTTGTTTGGTACCGGGTTTGACTTTGACCTAGAAATACGTATCGGTGCCGGGGCATTTGTGTGTGGCGAGGAGACGGCACTAATGTCTTCAATTGAAGGCAATAGGGGAGAGCCAAGACAGAAGCCGCCACTGCCCTTTGAAGCCGGACTTTTCGGCAAGCCTACGATAATAAACAATGTGGAGACAATTGCAGCCATTCCCCCGATTATCGTCAAAGGCAGTGCATGGTTTGGCCAGTTTGGAACCGAGAAGGCTAAGGGGACAAAGGTATTTGCACTTGCTGGCGACATAATTAACACTGGAATCGTTGAGGTCCCAATCGGTATCCCTTTGGGAGAGATCATCTTCCGTATCGGTGGCGGGATGCTCGGGAAGAAGAAGTTCAAAGCTGCCCAGATTGGAGGACCGTCGGGTGGATGTGTGACGCAGGAGAACCTAAACGTCCCAACCGACTATGAGTCGCTGACAATGCTAGGTGCAATCATGGGTTCAGGAGGCCTTATCACCATGGATGAGGATACCTGCATGGTGGATACTGCCCGCTATTTCATGGAGTTCATACAGGATGAGTCCTGCGGAAAGTGCGTAGCCTGCCGTATTGGAACAAGGCGTATGCTTGAGATCCTTGAGAGAATCACTCAAGGCAAAGGTGTAGAGGGAGACATCGAGCGACTAGAGGAGCTCGGCAGAACAATACAGCAGACGGCGATGTGCGGATTGGGACAGACGGCTCCAAATCCTGTCCTCAGCACGATCAAGTACTTCAAAGAGGAATATGAAGAACATATCAGATACAAGTACTGCCGCGCCGGAGTTTGTGCAGATCTGTTTATTTCACCCTGCGAAAATGCCTGCCCTGCAAACGTCAACATACCCGGCTACCTTGCACTTATCTCATCGGGACGGTTTATAGATGCATACGAACTTATAAAACAAGAAAATCCCCTACCGGCGATATGCGGGAGAATATGTACCCATCCCTGTGAGGATAAATGCCGTCGTGCAACAATCGACGAGGCCTTGGCAATATGCGACTTGAAGCGCTTTGTCTCCGACTATGCCCTGAACAACTCTGCAAACTATCTGCACCAAGATATACTTTTACCCAAGAACTCAAAGAGGGTTGCGATAATAGGTGCTGGAGCTTCAGGTTTGACATGTGGATATTACCTAGCCCGTCTCGGCTATGAGGTTACAATATTCGAGGCTGAATCAGTAGCGGGTGGCGTTCTTGCTTTCGGGATTCCTGAGTACCGTCTACCTTCCGAAGTCATTCAGCGCGAGATAGAGGAGATAGAAAAAACCGGTGTAAATATCATGCTAAATACCGAGGTTGGTAGGGATATATCCTTCGAGCACTTAAGGAACACATATGACGCAGTATACATAGCAACAGGAACCCAAGTGCCACAGAAGGTAGGAGTGCCGGGAGAGGAGTTGTCGGGAGTATTACCTGGAATCACTTTCCTGAAGGACGTAAAGCTAAACAAAGCGGTTGACCTCACGGGCCATGTTGTTGCGGTTATTGGTGGTGGTAACACTGCAATTGACTCGGCACGCACAGCACTGCGCCTCGGAGCAAAAAAGGTCATGATTCTGTATCGCCGACTGCGCGAGACCATGCCCGCTTACGAGCTTGAGGTAGAGGAAGCACTACACGAGGGAATTGAGCTTCATGAGCTGGTATCACCTGTTCGTTTTGTGGCCGGCAGACGCGGAAAGGTTGAAAAGGTAGAGTGTGTTCGCAGGCGCATGAAGGACTTCGACAATAATGGACGCCGCAATACTGAGCATATAGAAGGCTCAAACTTTATGATTCCTGTAGATACAGTGATAACAGCGGTGAGCCAGTATGCGGACCTTCCCTTTGTAAAGCCAAGCGAGATCGGAGTAACTCGTTGGGGAACCTTTGTAATCGATGACGAGACTCAGATGACAACAATGCCCGGTGTTTTTGCAGGGGGAGACGTTGTGCGCGGGCCCGACGAGGTAATAAGGGCAATAGCAGATGGAAAGCATGCTGCGGTCAATATTGACAAATATCTCGGAGGGCTAGGCAAATTGAATAAGGGTAGACACATCGATATTCCCGAGATACTTGATGAAGATGAGATTGTAGACCACATGAGATTTGCGCAGGAGATGCTGCCGCTTGAAAAACGGAAAAACTCTTTTGAAGAGGTGGTTAAGGGATACCATAAGCTTAACGCCATTGCTGAATCGATGCGCTGTCTACACTGTGACAGGAGGTGAGTGGTGTGATTAACTTAAGTATTAACGGCAGGAAGGTTCAGGCACCGGACGGCTGCACCATTATGGAGGCCGCAAAGTACAACGGCATTAATATTCCGAGCCTGTGTTATCTAGAGAACATACATGCAGTAGGATCATGCAGGATTTGTGTGGTCGAGGTGGAGGGTGCTAAGACTCTTCAGGCCTCCTGTATTACCAAAGCTAGAGAAGGTATGGTCATCCACACAAACTCCAAAGTGGTAAGGGAGGCCAGAAAAGTACTGTATGAGCTTATTCTCTCCGATCACGAACAGGATTGTCTGAGCTGTACACGCAATCAGACCTGTGAACTTCAGGAATTGGGCAGAATACTTGGAGTCGATCAGACAAGGTTTGAGGGAGAAAGATCAAAAAGCAGTAAGGATTACTCATACTCGATATTCAGGGACAACTCTAAGTGCATTCTCTGTCGCAGGTGTGTTACCGTATGTAATGAAGTACAGAGTACAGGAGTACTTTTCCCGCAGAACAGGGGTTTTGAAACGATTATAGGCCCTGCCATGGATTTACCGTTGGGCTCCACCGCCTGCGCGTTCTGCGGACAATGCACAGTTGTCTGCCCTGTGGGAGCATTGAAGGAGACCGATGCAATAGAGCAGGTCTGGGATGCACTGCACGATTCGGAAAAACGTGTTGTAGTTCAGGTTGCTCCGGCTATACGCGTCTCAATCGGAGAGGAGTTCGGACTTGAACCGGGAACCCGCTGCACTGGAAAGTTGGCATCTGCTCTTGAGGCGCTCGGATTTGACGATGTTTTTGACACCAATTGGGCGGCAGACCTGACAATCATCGAGGAGGGGACCGAGCTATTGGGCCGCCTGAAAAGAGCGGTCTCTGGAGAGGATGCTGTGCTCCCGATGATTACAAGCTGTAGCCCGGGGTGGATAAAGTTTATCGAGAACAACTTCCCAGATAAACTTGGTCACCTGTCTACCTGCAAATCTCCCCATACAATGATGGGTGCAATCGTCAAATCCTACTACGCTAAAAAAATCGGGGTTGATCCCAAGGATATCTTTGTGGTATCGATAATGCCCTGTACAGCCAAGAAAACTGAAATTGTGCGTGAGGAGATGCAAAACGGCGGATACCCCAATGTGGACGCTGTTCTGACTACAAGAGAACTCGGAAGCATGATAAAGGAAGCCGGAATTGACTTTGTCAATCTTCCTGACCGGATGTTTGATGCGCCACTCGGAATTTCATCAGGTGCAGCAGACATTTTTGGAGCAACGGGAGGAGTAATGGAAGCAGCCCTTAGGACTGTGTATGAGCTTGTTACAGGACGTGAGCTGCCCTTTGAAAACCTCCATGTAGAACCGATAATCGGTCTCGAGGGTATTAAGGAAGCTGCAATCAGGATTGAAGAACCCCTTGCCGAATACAAGAATTTCGACGGCGTAGAGTTAAGGATTGCTGTTTCAAACGGCCTGAAAAACGCCCGCACACTTATGGATGAGGTGAAAGCAGGGAATTCACCGTATCATTTTATTGAGATAATGGGATGTCCGGGTGGATGTATCAACGGCGGCGGTCAACCACGTAGTAGCGATCCGGATGTACGCGAGAAGCGCCTGAGGGGTATCTACGATGAGGATGAATCAAAGGTGTTACGCAAGTCGCATGAAAACCCTGCGATACAGACAATCTACAAGGAGTTCTTAGGGGAGCCAAACGGGAAGAAATCGCATGAGCTCCTCCACACAAAATATATAGGCAGAGGTCTGTTCAATGAGCTTAGTGATGAGTCCTTTGTCGTTGAGCCTGAGAAACCTGTAAAGCGGACGCACGTGAAGGTATCTCCTTTGGCGGTGCAGATAACCCGCCAAGAGGTGACCCAAAGCTCAAAGCGGGAAAACACTGTTGACTCGGCTCAATTGTTAGCCCTTGAGGCAGAGAACAGAAGGCTACGCAAGGAAGCTGAGGAGCATGAAGAGACTGTTCGTCTGCTTAAGGAAGTAATAAAATCATATGTGGAAAACTAGACATGAGTACTTAGCTATGGAGCATGTAGTTATGGAGTGTATGGCCTAGCGATTTATCAATTCAGATAGGACGCCGTCCCTGTAAAAATAACAGGGACGGCGTCCTATCTGAAGTCAATGTGGTATCTTTCCTAAACCAGACCACTTACGTCCTAAAACCACGCGAATATACTATGTAATCTCCTGGTCACATTTATGAAACATCTCTGTGTCGAAGAAATCTACAATACTGATTTCGAGCCCGTCACAGATTTTCTTGATCGTTACAATGCCGATGTCCTTTCGGCTGTTGTCGAGTAAACTGTAAATCGTGGAAGGAGTAAGGCCTGAGATATTCGCAAGAGCATTTATGGAGATACCTCTCATAGCACAAAGCTCCCTAATTCGCTCTGCGACCAACACCTTTATTCCCAAAGAAAACACCCCTAATGAAAGGTAGCATAATCTCCGCTGTTGCGTGTACGCGGTTGCGTAATCATCTAAAAAATGGTACAATTACCATTATGAACAATTCGAGGGGATGATTAGATGCACGGGAGAAATGCATGCTTCTTTATGGGGAGGAGACGAATCGAGGCCGCAAAGATAGAGATTGTAGTTAAGAGGTTGAACAGGGCAATAGATATCCTTGTCAGTAACGGGATTACAAACTTCTTAACTTTTGGGGAGAGGGGGTTTGATACACTTGCTGCATCGCTAATACTCATAAAGAGGGAGAAGTTCAACGACATCAAATTAGTACTGATAAGGCGTTCTTCTGCTTATCTGAGGCCCTTTATTACCGCCCCTTCAACCCTTTCCGAGAGAATGCTGTTTGATGTGGATAGGGTCGTATGCATATCAGAAAGGCGGGATACATACGTCACTAAGAGAGCATCTGCATGTATAGCTTACATGCCAAATCAGTTGGGTCTGGTTATGCGAAGAAAGATGCTTAAGGAATGCTTTCTAATAAATGTAGCCCACACGGTTTAGACTAGTTTTAGTGCTTCTCAGAAACCAGTATTATATCATATAATTGAGCACATGATTTTGAATGTGAGCAAATATCCACGAAGCTCCTCTGTATGCTTGATTATTTTCGCTGTGGATGTATAATAAATAGGAAGGGCACTATAGTGAACATGCAATATACGCTGAGAAAGCATTGAAAGGACAGGGGTTTTGACAGCAACTAAAAGGCTTGTTGTATCTGCATTCGTAGGTGCATGCTATGCAACATTGACAATCGTGCTAGCCCCTATCTCATACGGGGCTGTTCAGTTTAGAATAAGTGAAGCATTAACGGTGATACCCTATGTGATGCCGTCAACTGCATGGGGTCTTTTTGTAGGATGCTTTATTGCTAATCTTTTTAGCCCGACCGTGACCATTCTCGACATAGTCTTTGGCTCACTCGCCACTCTCCTTGCGGGCTTAGTCACTGCACAAGTTAAGAGTAAGTGGATTGCCCCCCTTCCTCCTGTGATATTTAATGCAATAATAGTGGGTGCAGTCATTTCATATACTTCGGCTCCCAATGCAGCTATGATAGCATTCCCCACTATCGCGCTATCTGTAGGTATTGGGGAACTTGTTGTCTGTTATGCTTTGGGTTTGCCTCTTTTGTTTGCACTTATGAGAATAAACGCACTGAACTCCGACTAAATATAGCATCTATCTATAAATTGTTTAAGGTGGTAAGAAGATTGAAAATCAAGAAAGCAGTCATCCCGGCAGCCGGACTCGGTACGAGAATGCTTCCCGCCACAAAGACTATTCCGAAGGAAATGCTGCCAGTAGTCGACAAGCCGTCTATCCAGTACATTATCGAGGAGGCGGTTGCTTCAGGAATTGAGGACATTCTCATTGTAACAAACAGGGCAAAATCGGCAATGGATGATTATTTTGATTACCATCCGGAGCTTGAGGAGAGTCTGAAGCGTGCAGGAAAGGTCAACGAGATAGAAACTGTCAGGCGTACTGCTGACCTGGCAAACATTTTTTATGTGAGGCAGAAGGAGACAAAGGGGCTTGGTCATGCCATATGGAGGGCGAAGCATTTTGTAGGGGACGAGCCGTTTGCTGTACTCCTTGGGGACGACATAATGGTATCGGAGACGCCTGTAATGCGACAGTTGATCGATCTGGCTGAAGAATACAGCTGCTCGGTTGTCGGTGTACAGCGAGTTTCGAGAGAAGTCATTGGGAAATACTGTACACTCGGAGTCAAGCCTGTAAAGGAGCGCTGTTACGATGTGACAGAACTCATAGAAAAGCCCCGTCCCGAACAGGTCATATCTGACTTCGCTATTCTAGGGAGATACGTTCTCACACCTGCTATTTTTGATGTGCTTGAAGACCTGCCTGCCGGCTACGGGGGAGAGATTCAACTGACCGACGGTCTCAATGCTCTCTGCCAAAACGAACGGATGCTAGCGTGCGATTTTGAAGGAAAACGCTATGATACAGGAAATCTGAGGGGTTACATGGAGGTAACTATAGACATGGCTCTCGAACATCCGGAGATTAAAGACTGGATGAAAGATTTCCTAAGAAGCAAGATCGAGAATTCGTGAGTGAAACACTCCTGATTTCTTAAAATAGTTTGACAATTGTTGATAAAAAGGGTATAATGACTCTCGTTGATGTTCCGTTTGTGTGTTCGCAACGGAACCTACATCCTTGCTCCTGAAAAAGGGGCCATAGTCCAAAAGGAGGTGCAAAAATGGCTAGTAAAGTTTCTAAGTATGAGACGATCTTTATTGTAAGCACAAGGTTCGACGAGGAGTCCACCCGTGAAATCATTAATAAGTTCAAGGAACTGATTGAGGCAAACGGAACTCTTGAAAGCGTCGACGAGTGGGGCAAACGCAGACTCGCTTATGAGATCGATGATCAGCGTGAAGGATACTATGTTCTGATGAACTTCACATCCCCCACTAGTTTCCCGGAAGAGCTGGACCGCGTATACAAGATTACCGAAGGCATAATGCGCTCAATCATCATTGTTAAGGAATGAGAGGTCTCAAATGCTTAATAAGGTAATTCTAATGGGTAGATTGACCCGTGACCCTGAGCTTCGCTTCACACAGTCGAATATCGCCGTAACGAGCTTCTCCATTGCTGTAGACAGAAACTACAAAAGCAGGGGTGAACAGCAGGCGGCTACCGATTTTATCGATATTGTTGCCTGGCGTGGAACTGCTGAATTTGTATCCAAATGGTTTTCCAAAGGTCGCATGATTGTTGTTGTGGGATCACTCCAAGTCCGCAATTGGCAGGACAAGGACGGTAACAACCGCAGGACAGCGGAAGTAGTTGCCGATGAAGTTTACTTTGGAGACTCAAAGCGTTCAGGCGATGACAGCGGCAGCCGATTCACACGGACTGATGCTGATTTTGGTGATCAGACAGGGGACAGGTCATTCGATTCATTTAGCAGTAGCCCGTACAGCAGCGGGCTGCCCGTATCCGATTTTGAAGACATAACCGACGACGATGATGAGCTTCCATTCTAATAATGCGTCTGAAAACTCTAACCTTCAATAGTCGGGAGTACCTGATCTACCCCACATACCAGTAATTTTATGTAAGGAGTCTGATATAATGGCATCAGATAGGCGTCAAAATCGCGGCCGCAGACGCAGAAAAGTATGTGCTTTCTGTGTTGACAAGGTTCAGCATATTGACTATAAAGATGTAGCGAGACTGCGCAGATTTCTCTCTGAGCGCTCGAAGATTCTTCCACGCCGTATGACTGGCGTATGTGCTGCCCATCAAAGACAGCTGACAATCGCCATCAAGCGTGCACGTCACATAGCGCTGCTGCCGTACGTAACTGAGTAAAATAGTATAATAAATGTCAGTGAAAGTGCTGTCTCACGTTGAGCTTCTTGCTCGCGGTGGGACAGCACCTTTTATTAAATATGGGTTTAGTCTAAAGTAA
>JAAYOS010000193.1 GCA_012520195.1 Clostridiales bacterium
ACTTATTGTTGTTGATTTGCCAGCGCCATTTGGCCCTAAAAAGGCAAACAAACTCCCTCTTTTTATCTTAAAAGAAACATCATCAACCGCTTTTAAATTATTATAACTTTTAAAAAGGTTTTCAACCCTCATAATCCAATCCATTTTACCCCTACCTTCTTTATTTTTTATTTAAAATACTCAAAACAACGGCTAAATTATAACATAAGATAACTAGATATGCAATGACTTCTGATAGTTATTTGTTGCTGTTTTTTTTATTTATTTTAATAACATTGTAAACTTCCATGTTTTAATGATGCATTTTGTTAAAAGTCTTCCTTTTTAACTATAAATTATCTCTTAAACATTACTATGACGTTTCTAATAGTTCTAGATAAAATAATGAAAAAAATCACCTATTAAGGTGACATTTAAATTAAGTCGTTTTTTAAAAACTATAATTTAGCAAAAGATTTACAGTTTTCCTTTTTCAATTCTTTCAATTAAGTCAATAACTTTAAGTTTAATTATGTCTCTTGTTTTTTCAAATTCAAATTTCGGTTTTCCACTTGGATCTTCTAAATCCCAATCTTCTCTATGTTCACACTTAATATAGGGGCATTTTACTCCACAACCCATAGTTATTACAATATCAAATTCACTAGGAATATCTTTTATAAGTTTACTAGCTGCATGCTGCATATTAACGCCAGCATCTTCCATAACTTCTATTGCTAGAGGTTTTGGAGACTGATATTTTTCTGTGCCTGCGGAATAAGCTTCTATTAAATTACTTCCTAAATGTTTAGCCCAGCCTTCAGCCATAATACTTCTACAACTATTATGAACACAGATAAATGCAATTTTCCTTTTTTTCATAAGTTGGCTCCTTTTATTATCTTTCTTTAACTTAATTATACAAGATGAAAAACTTTTATATGTTAATATGAACTCACATATATTTAAAGGAGCACTAATTAATATTCTTTTAAGAGTTAAGATTCTATTTCATATCATAATATTAAGTTATTTAAAAATATTATTATTGACCATTTATTACTATTCTAAAACCTGTTTGCCAATTACCGAGATTAGTTGTAATATTTTGTTTTTCACTAACATATATTGCCTAGATTGTTGAACATGCATAACCACCTATAGCTGTTCTTGTCTTAGATCTAGTGCCTGTATCAAAAACGATCTCTTTAACATTACCATTCATATCAAAGAGATTTAATTGATTAGGTAATTTAGTTAAAACTTCTCTTGGTATATATGATTCTCCTTCAGGAACACTATCTTGAAACCAAGCAACTTCTTTAGCTGCTTCAATTGTTCTTTCATTTGCTCCACTAGCGTAATTACCAGGAGTCCAGTATCTTGATACCTACTAAAATGCTATTATTATTTGAATCTAAATCATTAGTCCATCTGCAGCCTTCTCCCATTCATTACTGGTTGGGAGTCTATAACCATTAAAATTACCTTGAATAACACCACCTAAAAGACTTAAGTTACTATTACGACTATCTTTAAGGACTAAGCTATTTGCATTATGTTTTGTTCTACTAAAAACTAACCATGATTTTGATAAATCTTCGGAAATTAATTTCATTAAGAGTTTTGTTTTATTGCTTCTTTTTACGTAATATAAAGTTTGTTTAATTGCATCAATTGTTTGTGTTACAGGTGTTATTGAAATTCTTACGGGGTTTTTTAAGATTTGCTTTGATAGTACTTCTATCTCTTTTGGCATAGTTGCTGAAAAAAGCATTGTTAATCTATCTTTAGAAGTTTGATTGACAATTCTTAAAACATCTTTAATAAAACCCATATCTAACATTAAATCTGCTTCATCTAAGACTAAATATTTTACATTGTTTAGTTTAATTATTCCTTGATTCATTAAATCTAAAAGTCTTCCTGGTGTTGCGATTATTATATCAACTCCTCTTCTAATGGCAGATACTTGTTTTTTTTGTGGAACTCCACCATAAACGGTTGTATTTCTAATCTTTAAGTTTTTTGAATATGTTCTAAAGTCTTTTTCCACTTGAATTGCAAGTTCTCTAGTAGGCGTTAAAATTAAAGCTTTTATCCCTCTTATATTACCTTCACTTTTATCTTTGTAAATATGTTGTAGTATTGGTATTGCAAAAGCTGCAGTTTTACCAGTCTCTGTTTGTGCACTACCAAGTAAATCACGCTTTTCTAACAAGATTGGTATAGAATCTGCTTGAATCAGCGTTGGCTTTTCATAACCGATTAGTTGTAGTGTGTTTTGAATGGGTTCAATAATTTTTAATTCTTTAAATGTCATTTTTTTCGTTCCTTCTTTTTACATAGAAAAAGGTGCTTGAATTAATCAAACACCTTTTTATCTTTATAATGTTTATATTTTTTTATCTTTTTAAGTATATCACTTATTTAAAAGAATAGATAGTATCATATCAAAAGCAAATGATGTTTTTAAATTTTTAGATATTTATCCAAATAGAAAACTTTATTGCTATAAAAAATTGCTACTTAACTTTTGCTTTCAATAATTAAATATCTGAATTGGCTGTTTCCCACCATCTTATAATCTTTCCAATTAAAGAGATATCTTTGGTTCAAAACAATTTCATTTTTTCTGCTTTCGGTGACTGCTGTGGCTTCTGGATCAAGCCAATTTAAAGGTGTATTAGCCTCTAATTTCTTACCATCAGTAAGTGCAAAGTTATAATAATTTGGTCTCTGTTGTTCACTTGGACCTCGCCAATAAATACGAGCATTAGATAATATTATAGTATAACCATTAGTCTTCTTATCTTCTATAAATCTTTCAATTCTGCTTACATCTTTAAGAACTTCATAAACACGCCAAGTATCATTTTGAGTATTTAAGTTATATCCCTCAACTGGTTTAACAAAATATTTTAACTCTATAGGTATTTCTTTTCCATCAGGGAAAGATATTACAATATCTATTCTTCCATCATTGAAACAATACTCTAAGGCAACATCAACAACTGGATACATTTCTTTGATATTCCAGGCTAATTGAAACTGAAAATCAGATTCTGAGTGGAAAATCCCACCATTTCTTTTACTTTGAGACATTTTCTCTAAAACACGATTCAAATCTAACATTTTGTTTCCTCCTATTTTATTCTATTAATTATATTATACATTATTTTATTAAAATATATTAAAAATTTATTTTTAGTTACATATTAAAACCTTATTAAATGCCCAAATGGTGGTGTTATATTATCATTATTAATTGCCCAAAAGACAGGTATGTTTTTACTTCTAGTTTTATCAGGCATAGGCGCATATCCATCAGTAATGATAATTATTGCTAGTGGTTTTTTATTTAAACTCTTTAATTCATCAAAGATAACACTAAATGAAGTACCACCACCAGATTTACTATTATTAAAAGTTTCTTTTAGTTTTTTTAGTGATTTAACTTTTTTTGGTTTTGTTACAAAAGTAGAGAAAAAAGATACTTTTAAATCTACTGAATCAAAAGAATTTATCATTTTAACTATTTCGCTATAAGCTTTACTAACATCTTTATCATTCATTGATCCACTTACATCAACTACTAGCCAAACATTTTCTAAATGAAAATCAGTTTTATTAAATGTTGGCAGGAAGATATTACCATAACTTTTTTCTACCTTTTCAAAAGTATAGTCTTTTTCATTTAAACTTAAAGTATCATTTAAAATGTTTTTCCAGTTTGTTTTTGATTTATAAACTTTTTCAAGAACTCTATTAAAATAAAAAGTATATTATACTTGGAATTGTATAAGTGATTTGCGCTAATAAAGTATCAACTACTCCTCTATATTCAAATCCAGGTAGTATAATCCCACTCAGACAAGCAATTAAAAATAATATCAGTATGCTTTTATATAAGCCTCCTGATTTTTCTTTCTTAAACTTATGTATTCCTATTAAGACAAGTAATAAGATCGTTAGAGCGATATCAAACCAAATTATTTTCCTGTAACCGATAAAATATCTTGTTAGTATCGTAAATGGTAATAACAAAGTTAAATAAAATGTTAAATTTAAAATTTTATTATTAATTGGTGATTTTTTATTGTTATAAAGAGATTTATAACGGCCTCCTAAAAGATTTCCTTTTTCTTCTTTCTTTCATATATAACATTTACTTTTTTAATTGTTCCTTATTGCTTTTAAATATTTGAATCACATCTTGTAAAGCAAGAACTCTTCAGGTAGCTTTTCTTCTAATTTAAATGTTATTTCGTTATTATATCTTCCCGGTTTATTTTCTTTGACATCTGATACTTTAACTGGCTTTATATTGCCTAAGTTAAAATATGATGTATTACTATAACCTAAATGAGGAAACTGGGCACAGATTTTAAATGTATAGTTTTCGTTTATTAATTTTTCAACTTTTTCTTTTGCTTGCTTTTTTGTGTTAGTGTTTTGGGTGTGATAAACAAATGTTTGTTCGTCAATAATATAATTATCATAATGAGATTCATCTTTAGTTATTTTTATTGTACAATAAACAACCTTTTTATCATGATCAATCTTCTCACCAATACCAGTCATGTAATAATCGTTAGAACCAACATTAAATAAGAACTCAGCTTTTTCAACAAGTTCATACGTTTTCATTTTATATGATTCCTTCTTTGCTAATTCTTCTATTAGTTCTATATGTTCTAAATAAAGATCATAAGCATTTAAATCTTTAAGCTTAGTAATTAATTTTTCATTAATTTTTATTCCCTGACTTGTAAGCAAGAATGGTTCAATGAGGTTTAAGTCTCTGCGGTTATAATTACTATTAACTGCAGAAGGTATTCCATCATTAAACTTTTGGGGTAAAAGAACTCTCATTAAGAAATCATCTTTTATTTCATTACCTTTTAATAATGTTGCATATGATTCTAATTGTTCACTATTATATCCTCTAAAAACAAACTGAATTAAAAGTCTAAAAAAGTGTCTTAAAAAATAATTATCTTTAGGCAACTGATATTTTTCATGATAATAGCTTTCAAATGCTTCATAAAAGCTTTTGTAAAGTAATTGCAGTAAATCTAATTCATGTAAATATGGGTTTTTGTATAAGTCAATAAGTCTTGGTATTTCCTTATACCTAGACAACTCTTCTTTAAATTTTCTACTTAAAATAGTTTTAACTGTAAAATTGTTTGAAATTGACTTTAAAATATTTTCTTTGGCCTTTTCTTCTATATAGACATTAATAAATGGCGAAACTTGTTCAAAGTTTGTAGCAACATGACTATAAAGGCTTCTTTTATCTGCAGTTTCATTTCCTGTTAATACTTGGGCTATTGAATAATTATTATTAGAATTACCGATTAAATCTAATACAGTAACAAACTTATTAGGATCTGAAGTTCTTCTTAAGCCTCTTCCTAACTGTTGAAGATAAATAATCGATGACTTTGTATTTCTTAACATGATAATCATATTAATGTCAGGGATATCAATACCTTCATTAAATTTATTGACTGTACAAATAATTTCTACCGTATTTAGTTGATTGCTTTTTAAAGATTCAATATAAGCTTCTATATCCTCTTGAGTTGAACTACCACTAACAGCAACAACACTATTAAAGCCTATAAAGTTTAGTTTTTCATTAATAGCCTTAGCCTCTTGAATATCTTTTGCAAATAATAAAGCCTTTAGTTTTTGGCCATAATGTCTTTTTTCTTTTATTTGTTCTTTTATAAATAAAGCTAAATTAAAGTAATCAAATCTTTCGTTTGTATCTAAAAGGTTATCTTTAATACTTAACCCATAGTAAGTGAAAGGACAAATTAATTCGTGATCTAAAGCATCTAATAATCTTATTTCATAAGGAACACTATAATCAAAGACTTCAAATAAATAATCAGGGTTTTGAGTTCTTTCAGGTGTTGCTGTAATTCCTAAAGTAAATTTAGGTTCAAAATAATTTATTAAATCATTATATAAAGTGTCTTCACCAATTCTATGGGCTTCATCATAAATTATATAATCAAAGTAATCTTTACCAACTTTTTTATATAAATGTGTATGCGCAGTTTTATCAGTTGTAAAAATCATTTCGCTTTTATCAACTTGTTTAATGTTGTTACTTTTTAACTCTAAAGAGTTTTTTGACGGGAAAACTTTTTTATATGTATCGATTGCGTTTGTTAAAATAAGTCTATTATGAACTAAAAATAAAACTTTATTAGCGTTAGTTTCTTTTACATCAAATGCTGATAAATATGTCTTACCTGTGCCAGTTGCCGCAATTACTAAACCCTTATCATAACCTTGTTCTCTGTATTCTTTTAAATATTTCAAGGCTTTTTCTTGCATGTAGTTTGGTTTGATTTTTTCATTTGTTAATTTGTATTCATAAAACTTGTTATCAAGTCTTTGTTTTTCATTAAAGAGTTTTTCATAACCCTTAATAAATTCATCTGTTAATTCTACTGATTGTGGATCGTTCCACAACTCTTCAAATACTCTTGAATATTCGCTAACAATATAACCTTCATTTTTAGAATCTACTTCAACCATCATCTCATGAGACATTCCAAAAGCTCTTGCTGAAATATTATTACTGCCAATTAAAATTGTTTTATCGTTTTCTTTAGAAAAACAATAAGATTTCAGGTGAAATCCTTTTGTTTCTTTATCAAAAGGATTATAAACCTTAACACTTAGATTTAAATCTTTTAATCTTCTTAATGAGGTTGGGTCAGTAACAAAGCCTTCTGTTGTTACAAGGATTCTACTACTTTTATCAAATCTCTTTAATTCTTGATAAATTAACGATAATCCAGACCAAACAACATAGCTAATAGCTATATCTATTTTGTTTGCTTTTTTTAAGTTTTCTATAATCCTTGATTTAATATTTTTACTACGTTCATTAACAACTATTTGCGGATTATAATAAAACTCATCAACAGTTTTATCAAATAAAGATTTTATTACTTTATTTTTCATTTTTAACCTTTCATTAATTTTTCAACAACAGGTATATCTGCCTCTGCCCAGTCAACACTTTTTAAATCTTCTTTTTTCAACCATTTACTATTTAAGTGTTCTGTTAAATATATTTCTTCAGTATTTGCTTCACATAAATAAGCATGTAAAGTCAAATTAAAAGTCTTATATTCATGATTTACAGTCATAAAAAAGTTTTTTATAACTATATCTGTTTTTAACTCTTCCTTGATCTCTCTAATAAGTGCTTCTTCATTAGATTCACCTTTTTCAATTTTACCGCCGGGAAACTCCCATTTTTTCGCAAGTTCACCAAAATTGTTTCTTTGAGCTACTAAATACTTATTGTTGTGTTTTATAATTGCAGCTACAACTTCAACTTGTTTTTTCATCTATTTATTCCTTTTTATCTTTTTCTTGATTTACTAAAGGAAGTAATTGTTCATATATAGTATCTATCTCATAAGCTTCTAAAGTTGTATTATATTTAGAAGCTAATCTATTCATCGAGTTTATAAGTTGTTCAACTTTACATAGTCTTGCAAAGCGTGGAACAGATCTGTAACTATCAATGTATGTATTATCACCAAAAACAATAACACTTCTAAAATAATTTGTCTTAAGGCCTAAGATATCTTTTAAAGCAAAAAAGTTATATGAATTTAGATCAATTGGGTTAATTAAGTCAAATGTTTCTCCGCCTGGGTGTTCTAATTTCAAGTTTTTTTCATCCCAATTGCCTTTTATTTTCCCAGTTATATTTTTAACTTTAATAACAAAAATACCTTTTACATCAAGAACAATTAAATCAACTTCATTATAATTTCCATCTTTTTTAGGAATAGTAGCATTTTTAATGACTTTAGCATTAGGAAATCCATTTTTTACTTCAGATTCAATTCTACTTATTAACATCTTTCTTTTAACTTCATTAATATCAATATTTTCTTCTTCTTTAAAAGCTTCTTCCATCTTTAACTCTAATTCAAGTCTTTTTTCGTCTAATTCAACAATTTTAATTCTATTTCTAATGCTTATAACTAAATATACAATATTAACTAATACTACTGTAAAAAATATTATCCCAACAGCAAGATTATCTTTTACACCAACAACAGCTGCACCAATAAAAACAAACACATTAAAATAGATGATTAAGTCTAACCATCTGAATAAACTTTTTCTCTTCATAATATCCTTCTTTCTTAATTAATTCAATGCCTAAATTATAACATTTAAGTGTTTTAATCTCAAATCTCAAATTACATAAATAACAAGCTTCGGTGCTTTTATATTACATCAATTATAAAAACTCCAATTTATCTTTTCTTAACATCCAAACAAACATCCCATATGTCAATAGACTATCAAAAGCTATCCCACCTGCAAACATTAAGGCAGTTTTCATTAATGTAGGCTGATAATGTCCTGTTATATAAAAGATAAATAATCCACCATAAAATAAAGTATTAATTACTATTGATTGAAAAAGCATGTATTGTGTTTTACCTATACCATAAAAAATACTATCTATAACATTATTATAGGCAAATAAAACGTAAAAACCGAGACTTAAAATTATTATATCAAAGATTGATTTATCAATATCTAACATATTAATAAGTTTATCTATATCTCTTAAATCATCATCACTTTTTAAGTTTAAGAGTTTTTGATGAGTTAATTTTTTTAACTCTTTAAAATCTCTAAAAGATTCATATAACTTTTTAATTTTAGGTCTTAATGTATAAGCGCCATATTCAGACTTATTAGAAACAACATCAACTGGTACAATTAAATCAGTATCAACCATGTCTATAAATAAATCATTATTATCTATTACTTTACTAACTACTTCTTTACGCCATAACCTTTGATGTCTTAAATAACCCTTATCCATCACAAGTGCTTGAGCATCGTCTAAAACACTTATAATAGACTCACTAGGTTTACCAAATCTTAAAACAAATGTTATTCCAAGTTCAGTTAAAGTTTTTTTAGTTTCTATTAAGCCTTCTAACATAAAAAATAACTTCTTTCGTTAGCTTCCTTATAATCTTTATTTAGTGAAAAGAAACAAACTAAAGGCAAATTATAAAAGTTTGCTAAATCTATTGCGTGATTTAAGGCGTGATTATAATTAACTCTTTGAGATTGTTGCATCCAGTAAATTACATATTTTTTACTCTTATTTATTTTTCCATATTTTAAATATTTTATTCGGTCTTTATTCATAATACCTCCTAGTAAAATAGATTTTTATTTTAATTATAACATAATATTTAAGTTTATATTTTAAACAAAGTTTGTTTATAATTTTACTAATATCTCAATAAAAGAATCTTAGATGCAAAAAACATCTACTATTCTCAAATTGATATATTACTTAAAGAAGGAACTAAAACATTAGTTAATAATTTGGATAATATAAAAACTATTATTAATAATGACTTAAATAATA
>JAAYOS010000183.1 GCA_012520195.1 Clostridiales bacterium
CTTAGTGTATAATTTTTATTGGCAAAAAATAAGGGAGAATAGCAAAAAACTATTCCCCCTGCATGCGAAACTTGTTAAGATGAGTTTGCTGAACAACATCAAGACAAGGAGACGTATGCAGGTTGAGTATATCGAAAATAAAGGAAGAATACAAGATTGATATCCGCGAGATAGAGGAAAAGTTTTATTCAGCAGCACTAGCTGCCGGCAGAGCAGCGATGACGGAGTACCTGGAAGCACTGGACAATTCACTAGCAACGGTGCGGGACAGGAAGGAATATCGGGACAAAGGGAAACGTTCGACGGTATTGAAGACAATCATGGGAGAAGTAGAGTTCAGCCGGAGGGTATACGCAACCGAAGGTGAAGCATGCCAAAAGGTTCATGTGTATTTGTTGGACGAGGCACTTGGACTCGACAAGCCGGGACAGATAAGTCCCATGCTTTCGGAGTTGGTAGCGACAGCAGCATGTGAAAGTACATACCGAGAAACGGCACGGCAGGTCAGCGAATTGACAGGTCAGACAATGAGCCACCAGACGGCATGGGCAATCACGCAAGAGGTAGGTGGGCATGTCCGTTCACGGGACGAATTACTTGCAGAGCAGTCTCGGCACAACAAGGGCCGTGGCCAACTGACAAGTAAGCTTCTATACGAGGAAGCGGATGGGATATGGCTGAAGCTGCAGGGCAAGGACAGGATAACCTATGGGGCATCGAAGGAAATGAAGGCGGCAATCGCATACAGCGGCATCGAGCAAAATGGTAAACGCCGCAGATTAGCCAACAAAATAGCTTGTGCGAGTTTTGAAGGGGTCAAGGATTTCATCAGGCGCAAAGAAGGAGTCATCGCATCGGTATATCGTAAAGATGAGATAGAGCTGCGCATTCTTAACGGTGATGGTGCCAACTGGATAAAGTCGAACAATGAGGCGGCAGTATATCAACTGGATCCATTTCACCGGAATAAAGCGATACTGGAGTATGTGAATGATCTGGAGCTGCGGAAGCTTATGATGGAGCTGCTTTATGCTAAGGATATCGATCGTCTTCTGGCTGTGATTGAGGCATCGATAAATAGCACGATGGAGCCGGAAGAGCAGACAAAGAGGCAAAGATTGCTGGATTATTTCAGGCATAACAAGGAGGGTCTTGTTCCGTATTACAGGCGAGGCGAAAGGATACCACCGGTTAACGAAGGATTGAACATAGCGCATGGCGGGAGCATGGAGAGCAATATCTTTACGCTGATTGGTAACCGTATGAAGGGTCGCCGGGCCTGTTGGAGTGTTCGAGGAGCAGACAATCTAGCGGCGCTTCTGTGCTTGAAGCATACGGGACGGTTGTCTACAGTGTTATCCGGGCTTGGACCTATTGTTCCTTTGGATGCCGAGCAAATTAAGGCAGAGTTCAGTTCGCGCAAAGTACCGGAGCGCATCGGAAAAGGATACAATGGCTTTACTCATGCGCCCATTCCGAATATGCCTTGGGCAAAGGATATTTTGGGTATGAAGTCCCTCGCGAAAATGCCCTTCCTTGCCGGGTCATGATCGTTCAAACTAGAATATAACCTTGTTTGTCCCCCGAGAGAGAAATGGATTAGCATGGCACCAGCCGCCTGCGAAGCAGGTTGCCTTGAGTTGGGATTTATGAATGTTACACTGGATTGCTACGGGCGGTGAGCTTTGAATATAACCTCATCTCGCCCCGTCGCAATTATCTTTGACCATTCATAAATACAAAAGTCAAGGTCGGCGGATTACGTTGCTTGTTTTCAATGTGGTGGTAGATTACAGAGTAATTTGGGGGTTTACTGTTCCTTTCATTTGTTGACAACATAATATCAGCTAGCTTTACTGCAAAATTTCGTTTGTGATGGAATTTGCCAACGTTTACTTGACACATACCCGTCCCCGCGTGTCTATTGACAAAGTAAAACTATTCTGGTATATATTACATATGTAATATTAACTTATGAAAGAATGAGGTTCGATGACTACTATAGATATTATCAAAAATATTGAAACTAATTTTTCAAAGGTATACGCCCATTTTAAGTACTTTCAACGTAATAACGATTATAAAGCATATTAGGATAAGTGCATCGAGGCCGTCGGAGACCGCGAATTTCTTTCTCATGTCATATTCTGCAATGATGTCTTTTCAATTCCGCCTGTTAAAACTTTTTTAACGTATTATAGAGATTATTTTATATTACTTTCAGACAAGCCAAAGGCCGAACTTGATGTATTTGTCAAAAAAGGCATCGGCGCGTTTTGGGGTATGGTGTTTAAAACTGTTCTCAAATATCAGGAGCAGAAAAGCGTGTCTGTTTCGATGTATGATTATTTTATTGTTAAAACCGCTAGTTGTTTCAGTTCACCAATAGAAAAGTTCAAATTGGAGTGATGACAATGGGCAGTAAAATGGACGAAGATAAGCTGCGAATAATTAAACTCATTACAGAACAATTGAAAACACCAACGCATAAAAAAATCACCAATACACTGGTACTTATTGCTGAATGTCTCTGGGTCAACGTAAAAGAGCGAAGCAGATTCTACCGGATAGTGAGGTGCCCAGTCTGCGGCTGGCTTGGATGTGATGGATACTATATATGTCAAAACTGCGATTGGCAAAACGACAACGACCATCTATACCCCGACGAAAAAAGTGGACCGAATTGTATTAGCTTTAATGAGTACAAACAAATTTACAACAATCTAAAAGAAAGAATGAGGTAATAAAATATGGAAGAAGCGAAAGTAATCCAATTATCAAATCAGCGTACACTTGAGCCCCAAGAAGTATATAAGCATATTACTAAAACATATCTCGAAGAGGATGCAGGGATTCTACTTAACTTTTTCTATTTGTTAGATAACATAAAAAAAATACCCCAGAGAGAAACCTATAGGATTAAATCACATGAGCAAGTAGAGTTTAACGAACCTGACAAGTCGGTTCGTAACTTTCGGGAAGAAGAGTGGGTATGTAAAAAGATGGCGCTCTGCCATAAAGATGGGCATATATTCGGCAGCATAGTTGGGTATCAAATACCACTGAAGGTACCAGGTGCTGGCGAACAGAACGCTAAGCTTGGGAAGTTGGATTTATTGTCTGTCAAAGAAGATACGGCATATATTCTGGAATTAAAGGCCAAAAATAGTACTGAGCAACCGCTGAAAGCGTTTTTGGAAGCCTATACATATTGGAAACAGCTTGGTGGTGATAATTCTAAGGAGTTTCTCGACAAAAGTGACGCGGCTGGATGCTGTCGATTGGACAAAGCAGTAGTATTCTATGAAGGCTCAGATATACATAATAGACTAATGGATTCCTCTCAAACGGTTAAAGATTTAATACGAAAACTAAAAGTGAGATGCTTCTTGGTAAAGGGTGATGGGCGCCCCTCGCTATTATTCGAAACAAGTCGCGAATTTGATTTTAAGGCGTGGAAATGAACATCACTATCCACCGTGGTACGCATGAAATCGGCGGGACGATTATCGAGCTTCAGTCGGACGGAACAAGAATCTTGCTTGATGCCGGCTATCCACTGTTTTTAGACGGCAAACCGATTGATAACAAGATTTCCAAGTTGGCTCCTGCACAGCTCCTGCGGCTCGGCGTCCTTCCCGATATAAAAGGTTTATACAGCTGGGATAAGCCTTCATTCGACGCTGTGCTGATTTCTCATGCTCACATAGACCACTATGGCTTGTTGAAGTATGTGAACCCCGCAATACCTGTTTATATGTCACGAGGCGCATCGAAAATCATCGAGTTATCCAAGACATTCAATATTGCTGACGTACCGCCTCTTGATTTCCGAACCTTTAAAATGTACAAATCCTTTAGTATCGCCGGGTTTATTATCAAACCTTATCTCATGGACCATTCTGCCTTTGACGCCGCCGCATTCGAGGTTAGCGACGGCGAAAGAACTGTGATTTATACCGGCGACTTCAGAGGACATGGGCGTAAGCAGGTCTGCCTTGATAGATTCATTAAGAGTGCATCAAATAACGCTGACATGTTGCTGACCGAGGGTACCATGATGACGAGACAGACAGAAACGATAAAGACAGAACAGGAGCTTGAGGACGAGATAGTCGCCCTCGTTCAATCAAACGAAAATCTCAGCGGACCAGTACTGTTTCAAACTTCAAGCCAAAATATCGACAGGCTTGTAGGATTTTTTCGGGCGGCATGCCGTCTTCGCAGGCTCTTTGTCGTCGATGTTTATATAGCAAACGTCCTATATGAACTCAGACAGCTTGGCAACAAGATCCCCTACCCTTCCACCGAATATCCATACATAAGAGTTTTCTTCCCATGGCGGTTGACGAACAGAGTATTCAAACAATACGGTGAGGAATACGCCACTCGCTTTCGAATGTTTCGAATATCGAAATCTCAATTAAAAAAGGTGCAGGGCAAAATCGTTATGGCAGTCAGGGCATCCATGAAAGACGATTTGAAGATTGCCGGTATCGAAAACGGTCTTTTTATTTATTCAATGTGGAACGGATATCGGGTCAATGATTACCAGCATGATTTCGAAACTTTTCTGATTCAATCGGGTTTCAAAACAACAGAAGTACATACGAGTGGACACGCAAAAGTCACCGACATACAAAAGGTCATATCGGCACTTGCACCGAAAATGACCGTCCCGATACATACAATGTCACCGGAACTGTTTGTCAACATGGCTGATAATGTCGAGCTGAAAGAAGACAAAATCGCATTCACCATTTGATTGGAGATGAACTCATAGATGACCAATCTACCAAATACATTGGACAATCGTGTCGGCCTGTTCTTTGTAGTGCAAGGCGGGCTCCACACACGGGAACCGTCCGAAATCACTGAAAAAGTCCCCCTTAAAAGGTAGTAATATGGTATAATAGAAGCATGAATACCTAACGGAAGAGGGGTTATCATGCTACGGGAAAAAGAGCAGCAAATGTCGCTTTAC
>JAAYOS010000117.1 GCA_012520195.1 Clostridiales bacterium
AAGAACTCACTAATCGGAGAGGTTGGACATATGACAATCGATCCGGCGGATACTGAACGCTGTGGATGTGGCAGCTGCGGCTGTTTGGAGAGGCTCGTAAGCACTAATCGTATCCGCAGAATTATTGATAAAAAGGCTATACATTATCCTAACTCGGTATTGGCTGGGCGAAAACTTGATCAAATCACGATTCCGGATGTCTTTTCAGCCTCTGCAGCTGCGGACCCGTTAGCACGTGAGATTTCAGACTACATGGCACGAATTGTCTCAATTGCTTTACGCAACATTACAGTCGTGTTTGATCCGGAACTGGTTATTTTCCAAGGTGACTTTGCATATGCCGATGATCACTTCAATCGCAGGCTCATTGATTACATGAATGAGTTCCAGTACTATTCTACTTCAGAGCCATTTGCAGTACGTTATGACAGGCGTGATCTGTTCGAGATGGATGCATCGGGTGCCTTTATTGCGCTTCAGGAGAGATATTTCGATAATCCCGACCTTTACAAGGACTGAACAACACTTGTCACCTGGAAAGTGGAGTTTCAACTGTTCAGTTATGGAATAACTATCATGTAAACAGAGTTTGTATGATATAGTCAATGAAATATTAAATGCCATGGGCGAAAACCCATGGCATTTAATATTTCGTTGATGTGGTCGGAGTGGCGGGACTTGAACCCGCGGCCTCTTGGTCCCGAACCAAGCACTCTACCAAACTGAGCTACACCCCGAAGTAGGTATCGTGAACTCAAAGACCTCTTGTCACGTAGAGAGTATTATAAATCATTTCTTCCAACATTTCAAGTGGTATTTTGGATCTGCGCTTTTCGTAAGGAATTCCATACTTAAATAAGAAAATCCAGCCATAAGTAAGCTCGGATTTTGTCAGTCCATGAAGCACAAATAACTTACGGGATATATCATAAAACGCAGAATATTGTGTAGAACACAAAAATTTATGTCGAATTCTGTAACAACCTGTGTTATACTATATTTGCGCTAAAAATACAGATACAGAGCTTGTTTATGCAGTTTTTATGGTGATTATATAAAGGCAACGCTGATGGAGGGAAGAGTAGTGAGAGCTTCATCAATAGTATCAATGTTATTTTTTTCAGTGAGCGCAATTTTGTTTGTAAGCGGGTTATTCACTTTAGATAGCAACCGGAGGGCTCCTGCAAACAGACTGTTCTTTGCTCTGACGTCCAGTATTACGATTTGGTCTTGCGGCATGGCGCTGTCAACTATTGCTGCAGATACTGTATCTAGCGAATTATGGCGGCGTTTTTCCGCAGTTGGCTGGGGCAGTGCCTACGCCTTCTTCCTCCACTTTATACTTATCATCACAGATAATTCAATTCTAAGAAAATGGTGGGATTACTCACTACTATACTTGCCGGCGTTCATAACAATTTTTGCTTTTGCCATACCAAACAGACTCAACCCTATACCATATGTAATGAACCAGACTGCGTACGGATGGATAAATGTGGCGCAGCATAATGCCTGGGATTGGATATTCTACATCTATTACATTGGCTATACTTTCACGGGTCTATTTCTACTTTACCAGTGGAGTAGGAAGACATCTGACAGACAAAAAAGGAAAAACGCATACATAGTCTTCTTTTCGATAGTTGCAGCTCTTATTGTCGGCACTTTTACCGATGTCATACTGAGCAGTTCGTTTTCAAATATTCCGCAGGTTGCGCCCATAATTATGCTGGTACCTATCCTGTCAATGTACCATGTGCTTCAGAAAGGCAGTCTTAATATATCTGAAGGAATTGATAAGAAGACAAGTTACTTAACACTATCCATAAGTGTTCTTCTATACGTTATTCTATCTGCAATACAGGTAACATCTCCCGAGAAAAGAGATGGACTAAGTCAAATCCCTATTAGCGAACCGGTACTACGGGGGATTGTTGTTCAAACACAGAATTTTATTTCGATCTATCTTGCACTGAAAGAAAACAAGCCAGGATATATCACATCTGTTGTACTAAACGTTTTTAGCTTAGTAGGTGCTGTCGTCTTTTTTGTAAAAACTAAATTAGCTACTCCCATACCCGGAATTGTATCTTATATTGGTGTTCTAATAATAGTCACTTTAATAAAGGACTATAGAGAGAAAAATTCGACCTATGTAAAGACGATAAACACTCAAGCTGTACGCGAGAGGTTTTTTTATAATGTATTTGAGAGAGCTCCTGTAGGAATTGCAATTTTTCGCGGAACAGAATTCATGATAGATGAGGAGTTCAATGATTCTAACATTAACCCAGAGTATCAACGTATAGTAGGCAGAACGAAGGATGAACTACAAAGCACAGACTGGGTTAGTATTACGCACCCAGACGACCTGGAGAAGGACAAAAAGTACTTTGATCAGTTTGTTAATGGCGAAATGGACAGCTACTCCCACGAAAAGCGCTACATTAAGCCAGATGGATCCGAAATTTGGGCAAACGTGTATATTTCCAGATTTGACGGATTTGGTAATAATCCTGCTGACCATATAAGTATCATTATGGACATCACAGAGCGAAAACAGATGGAAGAGACACTGAAATACAATAATGAACATATTTTGCTAACAGGCCTATACAACCGCAACGTGTTGGAAAAAGTGTTAAATGAGGACATGAATGTACCATGTGGTAATAGAGCTCTAGTTTGTGTCAATCTGTCTGGCGTATATACATTGAGGCTGCGTTACGGGTACCAATATGGGCAGTCCATGCTTAAGGACATTTCGGCGTCGTTACGCTCTCTATGTAAGAGTAATTACCGATTATACAACACAACGGAGTATCAGTTTGTTTACTACTTGAGGGGATACGACGGTGAAGCAGAGCTTGACGACTTATGTGAGAAGATAACCGATACAGTGAGCACTTTTCTTGATGTCCACGGGATCGGCGCAACTGTTGGTATCTTGCTGATAGATGAATCCCAGCCAAAAGATGCAGATACATTATTAGGAAAGCTCATGAACACTAGCGAGATGGCTATCAAACGTGGTGATAGCAAACCACTGTATTACAGTCCCGACCTTGACAATCAATTAGCCCGCGAAAATGAAATCAGTCAGGAGATAACAGAAATCATCGAGGGAACAAAAGTTGAAAGACTCTATATGATGTTTCAGCCGATAATAGATATTAAGCTGAAGAAGGTTTGCGGATTTGAAGCTCTGGCCCGTCTAAACAGTGATAAGCACGGTATGGTTCCCCCGTGGGAATTTATTTCGCTGGCGGAGAAGACAAACACCATTAATCAACTCGGAAAAAGGATAATCGCCCTTTCATTAAGCTTCTTAAAGAGATTAAAGCAGGAAGGGCACAACGATATTTCTGTTTCTATAAACATATCTGTGATTCAGATACTGAAACCCAGTTTTGTAAGTGTATTAGTCGAAATGATAAATGAAATGGACCTAGACCCGAATAGAGTGAGTATTGAGCTTACAGAATCAGTATTTGCAGCAGAGATTACAGAACTGAACAAAGTATTAAATGAACTCAGAAACATCGGAGTAAGAATAGAAATCGATGATTTTGGAATAGGCTACTCTTCATTTGGACGGGAAAGAGACCTAAACATCGACTGTATGAAGATTGATAGAAGTTTCATTGAAAGGTTATCACACCTTAAACCTGATCAGGCAATAACCGGAGACATAATCGCTATGGCCCATAAGCTTAAGCAATGTGTCGTAGCAGAGGGTGTTGAGCATAAAATGCAGCTGGATTACTTACGCATCCACAATTGCGACAAAGTTCAGGGGTATTTGTTCAGTAAACCGCTTTCTGAGGACGAAGCACTTGAGTTCCTAGTTAATCAGGAGGATATGTTATCAGTTCTTCTGAGAGACGATGAGACATGATTTGTGCGTTGTTGCATT
>JAAYOS010000118.1 GCA_012520195.1 Clostridiales bacterium
AAAGCAGGAGATTGATCTTTTTTCTTAGAGGTTAGCTTTCGAACCTGTTCTGTAAGCTTTTGGATATTTTGAAGATGGTATTGAATAATCCTGAATAAAGTTGATATAATTGAAACCACAATGACATCCTTTCTGCTTGGGTAATTGCTGTGTGGTAACTTCAATTATACCCTGTTCCAGGGGGGTGTCATTGTTTTATGTAAAAACACTTTGAAACCCGCACAAAATCTAGGGGTTATTATGGCGTGATTCATTTAGACTTAACACTACGGTTTCGAATGGGGGATGTTTGAATGACTAAGTTCGGTTTAGGTAAAGAGCTATCAAATGAACAACGCGAAGAGTTATTCAAGATACTAGAAGAGCGTTTTGAAAAAAACATGGACAGGCACCCAGACCTGGAGTGGTCAAAAGTGCTGTCCAAGCTTACCGAAAATGCCGAAAAGCCATGGTCGCTCTATGCGATGGAAACGACCGGTGGTGAACCGGATGTTATCGGGTATGACAACAATTCGGATGTATATATTTTTGTTGATTGCTCAACAGAGACTCCCAAAGGCCGCAGGAGTATATGCTACGATGATGAGGCGCTTAAATCGAGAAAAGAACATAAACCGGAAGATAGCGCGGTAAATATGGCAACTACAATGGGCATCGAACTATTAACTGAAGAACAATACAGAAAGCTGCAGGAACTCGGAAAGTTTGACTTAAAAACATCCAGCTGGGTAAAAACTCCCGATAACATTAGGAAACTGGGAGGAGCCCTCTTTTGCGACCGGCGCTACGACACCGTTTTCACATATCATAACGGAGCAGAATCATATTATTCTGTCCGAGGTTTCCGCGGTTTGCTTAGGGTTTAATGAATCCTTAATTTGAATTGGGCAAAATGGTAGCACTATTAAACTGTTACCCTGCCCTCAAGTACATTAACGTAATCCTCGTAGTTCCTTTTCAGAAGGTTTGGTGTGTCCAGTTCGTATGGACAGAGAGAAGCGCACTGGCCGCATTCGGTGCAGTCTTCGATTTTCTTCATCATCTCCTGCCCGATCGGACTGAGCCAACGGGCAGATGGGGAGCGCCTCAGTAGAAGAGACATCCTTGCACACTGATTTATCTGTATGTCTACTGGACAAGGCATACAGTAACCACAGCCTCTACAGAATTCACCTGCAAGCTCCTGCTTGTCTGACTCGATAATCTGCCTGTCCTTATCACTAAGGGAGGGGGGATTATCACAGTATGAAAGGAACTCATCAAGTTCATGCTCATGCTGAATACCCCAGATCGGAAGCACATTATCATATTGCGACATAAAGGCGTACGCAGTATCAGAGCGGGTTATCAGCCCTCCTGACAGAGCTTTCATCGCAATAAAGCCCATGTTTGCCTTTTTGCACTTCTCAACTAACTCGATATCCTTGTCGGATGAGAGGTAGCTGAATGGAAACTGTAACGTTTCATAGAGCCCCGAGTCAACACACTCATGGGCTACTGATAGCAGGTGGTTTGTGACGGCGATATGTCTGATCTTACCCTGCTTTTTTGCTTCTAGCATACATTCATACATACCCGTCCCGTCGTCCGGCTTATAGCAGACAGAAGGGTTGTGGAACTGGTATATGTCGATGTAGTCTGTTTTGAGTAGTGAAAGTGATGTATGTAAATCATTCCAAAAGCCTTCCGGAGTATCTGCCATTGTTTTCGAGGCGATGAAAATCTCATCTCTCATACCTTCGAAAGCCTTTCCGAGCTTTTCTTCACTGTCAGAGTATGCACGTGCGGTATCATAGAAGGTAATTCCTCCGTCAAATGCTTTTCTAAGGATTTTTATGGCGGTTTCCATTTCTGTTCTCTGTATGGGCAGAGCGCCAAAACCGTTTCGGTTCGTTTTTATTCCAGTACTTCCTAATACTATATAAGACATCTGTAACCTTCCCTTTCCTGTATATCAACTTGTCTATAAACTTGCTTTTGCCTGATTATATCATATTTTTATGTCCTAAGGAAAAAAAGTATAACATAACTTCAGTCCAGTTTATCGTACAGTTGTTCTGCTAAAATATTCCTAAGGAAACGGAAAGGATAATCATTCATATGAAAAGTATTATAACTGACATCTATTATGGTGATGTCCCGTCCGCAGACAGTGCGATAAAGGCCGACTCTGAGTACGCACAAGCTCTCAAAGAGGTTATTCAGATCGAGGATCTTCTTAAGAGCTCGCTGGATGAGCGAGAAATCGAATTGCTTGACAAGCTCATAGAGGGAAAGGTGAAGATTCAATCGGTTGTTTCAAGGGAGAGCTTTGTCGACGGATTCAAAAAGGGTGCAAGAATTGTAATATCCGTGCTAGAATGACTAGTGCTTGGGGTTAATCTATGCTGCGTACATTCTTTACATCAATTGTTAGAGTATTGACAATAATTGTCGTAAATGCTATATTAAAAATGAATTCAATAACAACAGTTTACAACTTAATTGTTCTCAATGGGGGAGTAGTCGACCACTTTTGTGGATTCAAGTCAACATCCTGGCGGCAGAAGAGATCCGCCTGGCTTGCATTAAATGACCAGACTCATGAATAGGCGGTGCCTGTCCATGAGTCTTTTTTGAATTATTAAGGTTGATTTGTTATAGAATAACTGTTTGAGTGGGGAGGAATGAAGATGGAATTTTACAACTCGGGCATCGATGAGGTATTAAGACGGGTTGACAGTAAAAAAGAAGGCCTATCTTCAGAAGAGGCAAAGAAGCGCCTTGAAGAAGGTGGAAAGAACAAGCTTGAAGAGGCAGCAAAAACGCCGCTAATCGTTCGGTTTTTCCAGCAGATGGCCGACCCGATGATAATCATTCTAATCGTTGCTGCCGCCATCTCAGGCTTGATCGCAGCAACACAGCCCGATGAAAGCTTTGCAGATGTCATAATAATACTGTTCGTGGTTGTTGCAAACGCTGTGCTGGGCGTTTATCAGGAGAATAAGGCTGAAAAGGCTCTTGAGGCTTTACAAGAGATGGCTTCCGCTACATGTAAGGTTCTTAGGGACGGGAAAATACAGATAATAAAGACTGAGGATCTGGTAGTAGGGGATGTCGTACATCTCGAGGCTGGAGACGCTGTTCCGGCAGACGGCCGCATAATAGAGAGTGCAAGCTTAAAAATCGAAGAAGCTGCACTTACTGGCGAGAGCGTTCCGGTAGATAAATTTATAGACATATTGAATCTGGACGATGGCCGTGAAGTGCCCCTTGGAGACCGCAAGAATATGGTTTATGCGGGAAGCACTGTGGTATATGGACGTGGAACTGCAGTAATAACCGGTACAGGGATGAACACTGAAATCGGAAAAATTGCAGATGCACTGACTTTGGCCGAGAAGAAGCTCACCCCTCTGCAAATAAAGCTTGCCAAGCTTAGCAAAGTGCTGACTTATCTTGTGTTAGGAATAGCTGCTTTAGTATTCCTACTTGGTGTTCTCAGGGCGGGTAAACTCACTGCTGAGGTTACACTAAACAGCTTTATGATTGCGGTTTCTCTTGCAGTAGCCGCAATACCAGAGGGATTAGTCGCTGTTGTTACGATTGTACTGTCTATAGGTGTTACAAACATGGCAAAGCGTAATGCCATAATCCGAAAGCTCACAGCTGTGGAAACCCTCGGTAGCGCACAGATTATTTGTTCCGACAAGACTGGAACGCTTACACAGAATAAGATGACAGTTGTGGATAATTACAGCGATGATGAAAATCTTCTAGGTAAGGCAATGGCCCTGTGCTCAGATGCGGAACTTAATGATGATGGTACAGCAACAGGTGAGCCCACCGAAAGCGCCCTAGTAGTCTGGGCAAATTCGCTTGGTATGCCTAAGAAAAAGCTTGCAGAGGAAAACCCTCGTATCGGAGAGGCCCCCTTTGACAGTATGCGAAAGCTTATGAGTACAGTTCATAAGACGCCTGATGGTATTAAGCAGTACACTAAGGGTGCACCCGATGAAGTCCTGCGTAAATGTACTACCTATCTCAAGGACGGCGTGGTACAAGAACTAACTGACGGTGCAAGATCTGAGATTTTAGCTGCAAACAAGGCGATGGCGGACAAGGCTTTGCGTGTTCTTGCTGCTGCATTTAGGCCATACAATGAAGAACCCAAGAATTATGATGCATCCGAATTGGAAAGAGACCTCTGCTTTATAGGTCTGTGCGGCATGATAGATCCTGTTCGCCCCGAGGTCAAGGAAGCCATACACGAGTGTCGCAGTGCAGGTGTTCAACCGATAATGATCACCGGCGACCATATCGACACCGCCCGAGCCATAGCCCAGGAACTTGATATTCTTGAAGACGGGAAAATCGCCGTAACAGGCAGCGAGTTAAACGAGATGAGCGACGAAGAATTTGAAAGCCTGTTTAGAGATATTACTGTATATGCAAGAGTTCAGCCGGATCATAAGACTAGAATAGTGAAGGCATGGCGTAGTGCTGGATATGTTACAGCAATGACCGGGGATGGTGTTAATGATGCTCCTAGTATCAAGTCAGCAGATATCGGAATCGGAATGGGAATCACCGGAACTGATGTAACAAAGAACGTAGCCGACATGGTCCTCGCGGACGATAACTTTGCCACCATAGTCAAGGCCATTGAGGAAGGCCGTCGCATATATGACAACATAAGAAAATCGATTCAGTTCCTGCTTGCTTCTAACCTGAGCGAGGTATTAAGCATATTCATTGCAACACTTTTTGGATTTGTAATATTAAAGCCAGTACACCTACTGTGGATCAATCTTGTAACTGATGGTTTTCCGGCTATTGCTCTAGGTCTTGAGGAGTCGGAACCCGACATCATGCGTCGGAAACCGCGACCTGCAAATGAAGGTGTGTTTGCCGGCGGAGTCGGGTTTGACATCGCATATCAGGGAGTAGTGGTTACGATACTCACCCTTATAGCGTATTTTATAGGGCATCTTTTCGAAGGCGGATCATGGGATTCATTGCAGAGCGCCGATGGTATTACTATGGCCTTCTTGACCATGTCTATGGCTGAAATTTTCCACAGCTTCAATATGCGCTCCCAGCGTAATAGCCTCTTTTCGCTTAAATCCACAAACAAAGCACTGTTGGGTGCAGCTGCATTGAGTCTGCTGTTAACTACGCTGATTCTCTATGTTCCGTTCCTTGAAAAAGCGTTTGGATTTGAGCATATCGGCCTTATTGAATATTTGATTGCGATCGTACTTGCGTCCTTCGTGATCCCTATAGTAGAATGTGTTAAGCTGATTCAGCGCAAGCGTATGGCGCGAAATGAATAAAAGAGTATTGTGAGGGGTAATAAGATGTCTGAAAAGCGATATCCGACACCGCATATAAAGGCAAGTCCCGATGATTTTGCTAAAACTGTTTTGATGCCCGGAGATCCATTACGTTCAAAGTTTGTGGCAGAGACCTATTTGGACAATCCGGTCCTAGTAAACAATGTCAGAGGCATACAGGGCTACACGGGCACATACAAGGGAGTCCGCGTATCTGTAATGGCAAGTGGGATGGGAGTGCCTTCAATGGGTATCTACAGCTATGAGCTATTTAACATCTTTGATGTTGACAATATTATTCGTATAGGCTCTGCTGGTTCATATCAGGAAGAGATTAAAGTTAGAGATATCGTGCTGGGGATGGGTGCCTGCACAAATTCAAATTATGCGGCTCAGTATAAGCTGCCGGGCACATTTGCACCTATAGCAAGCTATAAGATATTGAGAGCTGCCGTAGAGGCATGTGAAAAAGCTGGTGCTAGATACCATGTGGGGAATCTGCTCACCTCAGATACGTTCTACTCTGATGACTCTTCTGAGACAGAGAGCTGGAGAAAGCTCGGATGCATGGCCGTTGAGATGGAGGCCGCGGGGCTCTATATGAACGCCGCTCGAGCAGGTAAGAATGCACTTGCGATATGCACTATCTCCGACCACATCCTAACCGGGGAACTAACTACACCGGAGGAGCGCCAGACCTCCTTTGGGGAAATGATTGAAATCGCGCTCGAAACCGCACTTACACTTTAAGTATAAAACAACACAGTGGTGTAAAGCTTAGTTGCTTTTACACCACTGTGTTAATAATGTGAGCAATCTTGTTTTGTTAGAGAACTATTGTATAGAGATTCGGCATGTGTATATGATTAGATATTGTGAATCGGAGCTGCGAGAAATACATGCATTGATATAGTGAATAGGGGGGTACATATACTTCTATGTGATTCAAAGTTTATTTTTGATAGGGATCTTTTTTCTCTGTATATAAAAATGCAGAAACTAAAGATGTAAGAGGCATTGCAAACAGCAAGCCGAAACTCCCTACAAGGGACTGCAGAATCTCAACGACTATCATTTCTCTGTTAAACAGGTAGAGAACAGAGGAACTATAAACACTTAGGAGGAGCACTACCGAAAGTGAGCTTCCGATATACGCGAGTATAAGTGTGTTTGCCATTGTTCCGAGTACATCTCTACCTATATTCATACCCGATTTGAAAAGACTTCCCCGGGTCGGAGATGCGGATTCCTCTTTTATCTCCCACAGTGATGAGGCGATTGACATAGATACGTCCATTATTGCTCCCATCGCACCAATAAGTATAGCGGCAAATATTATCGCACGAAGATCGATGGGGTTTTCTGTAGGAAGATATGTCAAGTATACTGAATCCTCATCCAAGATGCCGGAGAGCTCAAGCACCTTATCCATGACAACTGTAAGTAATCCGGTAAGAAGAATTCCGCTCAAGCATCCTATGGCAGCAGCCACAGACTTTTTTGTAAAGCCAATTACCAGGATATAAGTTGTCAATACAGAGTAGATACAGACGAGTATAGTCCAGAGATATATATTTTTCCCGGATAGTATTGCGGGGATGAATACAAAGAAGACGGCACCACAAGTATATGCAAGTGAGAGTATTGTGTTAACACCCTTGAACCGTCCATAGAAGAACAGTGCCAAGACAAAGCATATAGCTAGGATAATCAGCTTATCCGACCGGACATACTCCATGAAGTACCAGCTGAATTCATCGGGGTCAGCAAGTACCAGCAAGACCTTGTCACCGACTTCAACCTCAGCTGCATTCTTTGCAATGAAGCCATCGATCGATTGGGTTGCGGAAATTACTTCATCTTTCAGGTAGCCATTTAGAACCTTTGCTCTGAATGTAATATCGATACTCTCGATTGATACCGTCTCATCAAGACTATAACTGTTTACATCGCGAGATTCTATTTCTAGGACCTTTGCCTTAAGTACATCCTGTGCAAACTCTTCACTGAACAAATCCAGATTAGTTGTAGCAA
>JAAYOS010000119.1 GCA_012520195.1 Clostridiales bacterium
CAGATTGGATGCAAGCACACAAGATACGCAAAACACGAGCGTCATCACTGTCTGATCGCCAATATTACCCCTGAAGAAAATCTTACAATCTATAACACTGTTTTTATATAGTAGAAGATGCTACAATGCAGATATACTAATTTGGGAGAGTGAAATTATGACAGTAAAAGAAGCTATCAGCGAACTGACGCTGTTGCAGAAGAAAATGCATGCATTAAGCCACGCTACGGGCATGCTATATCTGGACAGTGTTACCACGGCGCCCGTTGGTACTGCAGAGGGTAGGGGCGAGACCATGGGCATCCTTAGCTCTATGGGGTATGAGCTTTTTGCAAATCCAGCGACAGAAAAGCTGCTTAAGTTTCTAAGAGAACACGAGGATGAACTTACAGAGCAGCAAAAACGTGAAGTCGTCGTTTTAACCCGCGAGTATGACCAGATTAGCAAAATACCTCAGGACGAATATGTCTCTTTTCGAATACTAATAAACGAAGCGCAGAGCGTATGGCATAAAGCAAAGGACGAGGATGACTTCCCAGCTTTTGCACCGTATATCGAGAAGATAGTTGCAACCCTAAAAAAGTTTGCTGCATACTATAAACCCGATGAAGAACCTTACAACGTGTGGCTTGACCAGTATGAGCGCGGACTTACAATGAGTACTCTGGGTGAATTCTTTGCTGTACTCAAAGAGACGATCGTACCTCTAATACACAGGATCAAAAACGAAGGACGTCAGATAGATGATAGCTTCTTGCACGGGCACTTCCCAATAGAGAAGCAAAGAGAGTTTTCCGATTACCTGATGGAAGTTATGGCGATCGACCGCTCACATTGCGGTATTGGTGAGACAGAGCACCCCTTTACTATAGACTTCAATAAGCGTGATGTGCGTATAACTACTAAGTACCACGAGGACAACCTTGTCAGTTCAATGTTCTCTGTGATACACGAGGGAGGACATGCCCTTTATGAACTAGGTAAAGGCGATGAACTCATGTATACCTGTCTTGACTCAGGAATTTCAATGGGAATACACGAAAGCCAGTCCAGGTTCTTCGAAAATATAGTCGGAAGAAGTGAAGCCTTCGTAAACTTGATATACCCAAAGGTACAGGAACTATTTCCAGAGCAATTAGGTAATATTGATGCACACCAGTTCTATCTCGCAATTAATAAAAGTGAGCCCTCCCTCATCCGTATAGACGCTGATGAGCTCACATATTGCCTGCATGTCATGGTCCGATATGAAATAGAGAAGATGCTCTTTAGTGGTGATGTTGATGTTTATGAGCTTCCTGATGTGTGGGGAAGGCTCATGAAAGAATACCTTGGGGTAGACGTGCCAAACGACAAGAGCGGCGTCCTGCAGGACTCCCACTGGAGCGGCGGATCCTTTGGATACTTCCCGTCTTACGCTATCGGCACCGCTTATGCAGCACAGATTACCCATAGAATGGAACAGGATCTCAATATAGACTCTGAAATAGCATCCGGGAATCTCAAAGGTATTGTAAATTGGCTTGAAGAACACATATATAAATATGGCTCCATGTATGATCCTGCAGATCTGTTCTTTAGGTGTTGTGGCGAGAAGTTTGATCCTAAGTACTTCACCGACTATTTGACAAAGAAATTCACAAAAATATATGATCTAAATCAAGGCTAAGTCTATATTAATATGAACCACAAAAAGGCTGTCTCACTAAGAAATGAGTTCGAAGTGAGGCAGCCTTAGTTTTTATCTTATTCTGTCAATCATCTGCACAAAGCAATTTCCAGTGAGTTATAGTGCGCGCAGTCTGCGGGCAACCTCAAGAATGTCTTCTTTATTGTCTTCAGGCAGTTCCTCGAAGTGGCGCACAGTCTCGTACAGTTTATCGCAGTACTCTGCGGCCTTTTTAGGCTCAAAGGGTTTGGGATCACAAATACGAAGGAAGTTTTCACGGTATATCTTCCTCAGCACCTCTGGGGGGAGGGGCGCGATCCCAGTTATGTCAAATCCGTATTGTGGGACAAAGAAGGTCTCATCGCTTTCGAGGAATCGCCGGATGTTGCTTATACCCTCGATTGGCGATAATTCAAGGGTGTTGTCTGTACCGAAGATAAGTCTGTCCTGATACTCTACAAAGAACTCTCGTGTTCTGCCGGGGTCCTTAGATAGATGATAATATATTTCAGGACAGGGGGTGATGTCTACGTTGACATATGGATGACGATTTAGAAAATCCGCTAGGCGGCCAAGATCGTCCGACATAAAGTACATATGCGGAAAGGTTATCTTGGCCCTCGGATGCCTCTTCAGTAGATTTTCTATCTGCGAGCGTTGCTCCTCAAGCTCCTCTCTCGTCCTGTGTACACCGGCATTTTCCGGCAGATCCTCGTCTTTTATCGGATCATACCCGAGGAACCGAGCAAGAACTCCTTCTTTGTTCTTTTGAAACCTACGGCGTGGAGGCATATATACTGCAGAGCCCACATGATATATCACTGGGAAACCCGTCTCTTCTATAAGATCAAACATCGGATCTACACGCGGATCGTCTAGTGGTACACCAGGCCCAAGCTCGCCATCGCCCATTTTTAGGCCATCCGCACCAGCATCGATGAAATCCTGTATCTGATTCCTAAAATCATCCGGGGTCACCCCAAACTCAGGAATATCATAGCATCCGTCGCTATATACAGTGAACTTATCTGGGTATATTGCTTTAAGCAGCAACGCTTCAGTATCGGTCATGCACACAGACTTGCCTATTCTCACGCAGAGTAGATTCATCCCGTCAAGTCCGGATGCGGTGAGATTATCCAGACCGTTGCGGAGGTAATTGTCTACTCCACAGCCGCCGTGTGTATGGACATGTGAATCAAAAACACCTTCATTAAAACGCATTCCTTGCCCTCCGTCTACACTACTAAATCAGTTTAGCTAATAGTGTATCAACGCTTAATATAGCGGTCAAGAGCCGCTTGTTGGATTTCTATTGCTTTGGCAATCTCCATTTTCTCCAGCTGTGCCAGGAAATAGCTCTCATAGTCATCTAGTGAGCGGGCTCCGGTAATGTAGTTTGCAATAGTCTCCGCGCAGAAAGTCTCAATGTCAGTCATCAAATTAGAATAAGTAGTGTTCTCATCAGCGGTCATGGCAATTGGAGGCATGTTCCACGAAGGATTAAAATCCGCCCATACATTACAGGCAATCTCCACGTCTTCATTGTCATATATGCAGTATTGGAATCCCGGGCCGGTGAATGTATTTATAAATACGCCACCTGCCGCCTGAGCTATCACCACTTGTTCATTTGCTGCAATAAGGTCGGTCCAGACGGGAACTCCATCTGCATAATTGAAAGTTTCACCCACCACGCCGTAGCACTTAAGCATGGCTCCCTCTTCTGTGTACCAGAAGTCAAGCCAACGCAAGGCTGTCTCAACCTTTGTGGAATCGGTGGATATAGCTGTCGGAGCTCCAACATGGGTCGTCATATATGTGCCGCAGCTCGCTTTTATGCCGCCTTCTCCATCGAGGGGCCTTATAGCTGCAATGTACATCTCGGGATCATCGTTGTAGTTGCCACCCCACTCATTTCCAACGATCCCAGGGACTCCATGGGCAACGACAAACTTTCCTAGCGCCACTTCGCTCCAGGTCATAAAGTATGGTGTTGTTACAAAATCGGGGTCAATGATCTCATCGTCATACCATTGCTTCATCTTGATTATATAGTCCTTAAAACCAGGCATAGCAGGGCCGTACTGTACGGTCCCATCTACGTTTACCATTCTAGTAGCTGCGCCAAAAGATGTGGGCAACATACCGTACGTTCCATCAGTTATGAAACCGTACTGCGGTGGACTAAAGAAACCCTTCTGCCCTGTGGCAGATTTGTAATCGTAGAGGAATTGATCAAACTCGGTAATCGTTGTTGGAGCTTCTGTCCAACCAATCTTTGCTGCCAAATCCTGACGCCACACTAGCCCACCGCCAGCTTTTCGTTCAGTATCGACGAGTCCGTATATTGCATATACCAGACCACTATCTGTGCGGGTGTCCTTATAATAACCTTCATAGGATACAAGCCATTCATTGTATGCGGGTGTGTTCTCCTCTATGTATTCATTGAGGCGTACATATACTCCGTCGTTTACTGCAGCCTCTCCTCCCCCTGCATACGAGTCAGCTGACAGAATCATGTCAGGCAAGTCTCCGCTGACTATCATTATATTGAACATCTCATTTAGCTGTTGTACGTTCGGTGTTATCCAGTTTATATGGATCCCGGTGCGCTTCTCTCCTTCGATCCAGGCATAGTTCTTTTCGTTCCAGTCGCTTATGTGCGCTAATATCTCTGGGTACAACGGATACCAATAAGTAAGTTCATCATTATCTAGGGGATAGGTAAATACGTCCTCCTCTATCTCCCCAGTGGGCTCTTCTGACACTGCAGGAGTGGGGGTTGGGGTACTCGGTGTTTTCGTGGGTGTGACATCCCCACCCTCATCTGATGGCGTGTTACACGCGGCAAACAATGCGAAAAGTAGCAAAACAGAGAGCAGTAGCGAAATAGCGCGTAACTTTTTCATAATATCCTCCTATTATAAACTAGATTCAGGGTAAATTGGTTCGCGTTTTAACGGCAGTAGCTCATCTAGTGCTATCCTAATATAGTCGTTCCACAACTCAAAATCGTGTCTGTGCCCCTCTACACTTATGTAAGTTACATCATATCCAATTGCCTTCAACGTGTCCGCATCCGCTTTCACCCTTTCACCGATGAACCCCTCCTCGCTCCCCGCAACTAAATAGAACTTGGGGGTTTCAACTCCTTCGTCTACATTTTTCTGGGCTATCGTCCTGATATCGTGCCTCGATCCATCAAGTTCATCCGCTTTACCAAAGGTGGAACCATAGAGTGGGAATCCCTTGAAGTGTTCGCTTTCGAGCTCTTCCTTAAACTTCTCTGTGTTTAGAGTTAATCCGATGCCCCCGGAGATGTCAATACAAGTGTTGTAAAGTTCAGGCCGCATAATAGCGGTTCCCAAAGCCACATTTCCGCCCATTGCATATCCCATTATAAAATTGTCCTCACGCTTTGGAGATGACGCAAACAGTGTCTGTATAACAACAGGTAGTTCTTCTGTCAAAAAAGTTGAGTACTCGACTCCATAGTTTGTGTTAACGCCAAAACTGTTTACTATTGAGGGTGTTACAAGCATTACATTGTTGCGCTGAGCGTAGTACTCTGCATTTGTATAGCGATATGTAAGGCTATCATCATCTCCACCACCGTGAATTAGGTAGATGGTTTGAAACTTCATCCCGGGTATGTATCTGGGCAATGGCTTTTGACCGGGTACAGTATGATGTCGGCGCTCTTTTGTCATATCATAATAACTGAAAAAATCGGTTGGATAGACTATTGTAATGTTTACATAGCCCCCAACTGCCTGACTCCTATAATTGAACCGTACAACTCCCAAACTAAATTCCCCTTTCATTTTTAATATATGTCTACCATATAGTATCAAATACTTGACCAAAAATAAAGAACAAAATACAACAATTTAGTACAAAATTCAATAATCGTAGCATTATTCAATACTATTCTGTTTCACCATATTGAACAAATATTTTTATTGAGTTATAATTCATTTGTACTAGTTGAAGCATAATTTGCTAAACCCTATTACGAGGCAGGTTTTGCGAAACAATCCAGTCAATTTTTGGGAGGTCAATTATGAAAAGAATTCCTTTCTCTAAAGAAGAGTTGAATGTAGTGGGTTATTATCCTCAGACCAATCCTCAGGGTAACAAAGTTGAAAAACTCAACACACCCATCTCCGCGACGGAGAACCTCAAAGCCTTTATTTCAAATAGGACCCCACTTTGGATGCCAAATGGCGAGTACATAACCTTTAGCCCTTCAATTATTCCTGACAACATTGCAAGAGGCGCAGTTGTTGAGATCGATCCCCCAAGCGAAAAAGGCGGAAAAGACATGTTTGGGGTTGAATGGGAATACAGCGATCTGGCTGGAGGCTCCATGGTAAAGCCCGGAAATCCATTATTTGATGATGCCAACGACTGGAGAAGTGTGTTGAAGTTCCCCGACATATCGAGTTGGGATTGGGTAAAGTGCGCTGAAGCAAACCGTGAGCTACTCGAAAGCAAAGAAGACCTTGTATGGATAACCCAATACACCGGCCTTTTTGAGCGGTTGATATCTTTTATGGATTTTGAAAACGCAGCTGTTGCACTAATTGACGATTCTCAAAAAGACGCAGTAAAAGAGCTTTTTTCAAGTTTATGTGACCTTTATGAAGCATTAATAGATCATTATGTTGAACACTTTAACATGGCCGGTTTTCTGTTCCATGATGACTGGGGATCACAAATGGCGCCCTTCTTTTCACTAAGTACTTTCAGGGAAATGATTGCCCCGTATATTCAAAGACTTACTTCATATTGTCACAACAAATCCGTGATTTTTGAATTGCACAGCTGCGGCCATATCGAACTTCTTATTGACGGGATTGTTGAGTGCGGGATCGATATGTGGCGTCCACAACCTATGAACGATATAGAATATTTACTCGAAAACTATGGTGATAAGTTAAAAATCGGTGTAAGGCAGCCTATGTTTTCTGACGATGCATCGGACCATGATAAGGTTCAGGCGGCAAGCGAAATGGTTTCAAAGTATGGTGCCTATGCTAATAGCGTATATACAATGTCCCATTTTCAGGATCCGATTTTTAGAAAAACACTATACAAAGAGAGTCGCATTGCTTATAGTAAGTTCAAAGTTGTAGAAAGGTGATGAAAGCATGGCCATTATCGATCTCACAATAAGGTCTTCTGTATTGGGATTAAACACTTCTGTGACAGTATGCTTTCCAGAGAACAACGGTTCAGACATACGAGCGGGGAAGCCATATCGTTATACCCCGGGAGTAAAATACCAGGTACTTTGGCTCCTAACAGGCGGAGGTGGAGACAGCAGCGAATGGGTTCGCTTTACCAATATAGAAAGGTATGCGGCTGACAAGAACCTAATAGTAATAACACCTGCGACTTTTCTTAGCCTATACACAGATATGTATTATGGCGAAAAGTACTTCACATACTTAACCGAGGAACTTCCACAAATCATGAGTTGGATGCTTCCAATATCGGACAAAAGGGAAGACAATTTTGTTGCAGGTTTCTCGATGGGAGGCTACGGAGCCTTTAAGTGGGCCTTTGCCCATCCCGAGAGATTTGCTGCAGCGGGTAGTATCGGCGGCGCGCTAGATATGGTCAACGTCGTACGGACATCCCACCTCCACAACGGAGTACTTGACAGAGACTTCATGCTTGCGTTTGGCAGTATGGAAAACTTAGTGCACTCGATAAATGACGACATGTATATGGCCGAAAGACAAACAGTTGCCCGTAGAAAACTGCCAAAATTATTCATTTCTGTTGGCAAGGATGATTTCACTTACTCGAGAAATGTTGAGTCCAAAGACAAGTTAATTGATATGGGTTATAACGTGACATGGGATACTGGAAAAGGTTCTCACAGCTATGAATACTGTGATAGTCGGATCAAATCGTTCCTTGACTGGGCAGACCTTAAGGGAACACCAATCTACGACACGGAGGGATAATTATGGCAAGGCTTCAAATCCGCATGGAAAGCGAAATACTGCGTTTTACCACTCAGGTTGACATCGCTATACCTGAATACGGATTTAATGAAATAAAGGCAAATATTCCTCCGGAAGAGTACTACTCTGAGAAGAACAAACTACCCGTGATGTTTCTCTACCACGGTGGATCAGGTACGTGTTCTGACTGGTTCCGGTTTAGCAGAATCGAGGAGCTCTCAGAAGAGAAGAAATTTATCGTAGTCTGCCCGACAGCCCAAAACTCCTGTTACACCAATATGGCATATGGGCCCAGATGGTTTGACTTCATAAACATAGAGCTATACGATATGATACACTCCATGTTCCCAGCCTCGTCCGACCCTGAGAAAAACTTCGCTGTAGGACTTTCCATGGGTGGTTACGGAGCATTTAAGAGTGCAATTACCTACCCAGAAAAATTCGGATACGGGGCTGCAATGTCATCCGCAGTGTACATACCTCAAGAAGTCGCGCAAGGAATATGTCCCATTCCCGACGGCGGAAAGACGATATTCGGTGACCCGAGTGAAGTGTTGGGCAGCGACAATGACCTTTTTGCTTTAGCCGAGCGCCTCAAAGACTCTGGCCGTACACTTCCAAAGCTCTACAGCGCCTGTGGTACTGAAGACTTTACGTTCAACGGAAACGTGGAGTTCAAAAATCATATGCAAAATCTTGGCTACCAATTTGTTTGGGTACAAGATCCCGGTTCTCATACCTGGGACTATTGGAACGACCATATCCGCATGATTTGTGATTGGCTTCCACTATAATAAGAAGGGAGAAACATATGAGATACACACATGGAAAATTAGGAACAGCTATTCGAGAAGCAAACACCGAAAGCGGTCGCGTAAGAGGTCTACCAGGTAATAACCGGAATTTTACTGTGTTCAAGGGTATACCTTATGCAGCACCACCTATCGGCAACTTGCGCTGGCGTCCGCCTCAGCCGACCCCGAAATGGGATGATGTTCGTGAGTGTTACTACTTTTCAAAAGACCCCATTAACTTCTTTCCTCCATTCTTGGGCAGGAGCAGAGATGATAGTAACGAATCCGAGGACTGTCTATATCTAAATATATGGACTCCAGCAAAATCCCCAGACGAGAAGTTACCGGTACTGGTTTGGATCTATGGCGGAGGCATGATGGGAGGCACCTCTGCTAGTTCGGTCTACAATGGCGAGGGCTTCTGCAAACGTGGTGTAATTCTTGTAACTTTCAATTATCGAACCGGAGCAATTGGCCTTCTTGCACATCCCGAGTTATCAAAGGAAAGCGGCTATGGAGGTTCAGGTAACTATTACTTTATGGACCAGATGGCGGCTATTAAGTGGACAAAGAGAAACATATCTAACTTTGGCGGCGATCCGGATAACATCACTATTTTTGGCCACTCATCAGGAGCCATAGCGACTACGGGTATCTGCACCTCACCACTCTCAAAGGGTGACTTTGTCGGAGCGGCAATACAGAGTTCCGCAGTATTGCGTGACTTTGACGGCGTCGGAGAAATCTTCCTTTCCCTTGATAAGGCCGAGGAACGCGGCGTGGATTTTGTAAAACGCTGCGGCTGCTCAAATATATCTGAGATGAGGAACGCTAGTACTCAATTGCTTAAGGAAACTTTTTGGAATTGGCCGCTTGGTAGACACGCATTCTGCGGCACGGTAGACGGATACATTTTCCCAGAAAGTCCGGTGCACGCATGGTATACTGGAGCTGCTCACGATATAAATTACCTCTGTGGCACTGCAGATGATGAAGAAAACAGTCTATACGGTTTTCCGGGTGTGGCAAATTACTTAACAAGAGAAATGATTCCCGAGTATGCAGAAAACTTTGGCGACAAGAAAGAAGATTTCCTGAAGTTTTGCGAGGACTTGGACGACTACGAAATCTTGATCAGCAAAACTCTCAACGGAACTATGCGCAATATGCAGCTTGCGGAAAATCAACTTCGCCACGGAAGAAAACCTGCCTATTTGTTCTGCATTAACCGGAGACTACCCGGAGATAATGCTGGTGCTCCTCACGGCGCTGAGTTGCCATATGTGTTCCAGACTCTACAAAATGATTGGAGGCCGTACACAGGCGCAGACTATGAACTATCTGATATCTTGGCCGATTATTGGGCAAACTTTGCCAAAACGGGCAATCCAAACGGACCAGGGATTCCTGAATGGACACCGTATGTGGAAGATGATAAGCGAGTATTGATGATTAACTCCCCTCCCTACATGTGTGAACGTCCACTTCCTAGAGTTCAGCAGTATAAGTTGAATTATTTCCTAAGTACGGATAATGCGTATTCGTTTGTCTAGAAAGCAGTAGTTTACAAACATAGACATCTGTGCTATTATTTCTTAAATCGTCCAAAACTCGCAATTCATCCGAATAAAACACAAATATGGAGAACAACATGATTAGTCGTCTGTTGGCAGCAACATATTATTATCTAGGCTTTGTCTATTATTATGATAAGGCTTATTTGCGTTTTGCTGCTGACACGGTATAAGAGTTTTGCATCACGTTGACTTTACTCAACTAACGCAGACTCCGCAGCATACGCTGCGGAGTCTTTTTATCTCTTATGCATTACATTGTTAACTCATGGTACTAATGTAGAAGTCTATTAGGTAATGGAGGGCTTAGGATGTCAATGAAAATCGGTATAGTGGGATTAGGGTTGATTGGCGGTTCATTTGCCAAGGCAGTCAAACAGAATACGGAGCACACGGTATGGGGTTACGATATCTCGGAAACCGTTATTCAGCATGCAATAACAGCGGAGGCGATAGATGGTTTCCTAACTGATGAACGCCTCGGTAGCTGTGATATGATAATTGTCGCCCTGTACCCGGGAGATACAGTAAAGTATGTCATAGAAAATGCTAGCCTCTTTAGAAAGGATTGTGTCGTTATTGACTGCTGTGGTGTAAAGAGCGGAGTGGTATCCGCCATTGCTCCTGTTGCTTACAAGTCGGGGTTCTATTTTATAGGTGGACACCCCATGGCAGGAATAGAGTATTCAGGATTCATGTACTCAAAACCTGACCTTTTCCGCGGCGCGTCAATGATTCTCACACCGACCACCGGCACAGCCTCGGAGATTGTGGATATGGTCAGCAAATTTTGCATTGAACTAGGGTTTGGACATATCCAGTTATCTACACCTGAACACCATGATAAGATGATCGCTCTAACATCGCAGCTTGCACATGTAATCTCAAGTGCATATGTCCAGAGCGACACCGCCCTAGACTTCAAAGGCTTTTCAGCAGGGAGCTTTATGGACATGACAAGGGTTGCAAGACTAAACGAGCATATGTGGACCGAACTTTTCATCGAGAACTCCGAATATCTGGCAGATGAAATTGATGGTATGATAGAGCGCCTAAAATACTTCAGCGATATCATCAAGTCAAAAAGCAAATCAGAGCTGATCGAGACACTCAAACAAGGGAGCGACAGGAAAAAATTCCTAACAGGGGAGGAACTTTGAAGCGCAAACTCCAGCACACAGTTTAATCAATGCTTGCAATCAAGATAGCAAGATACCAACAACATGGGAGATAACTCAATTGTGTGCTTAAAAACCTAAGTATGTTATAATATGCAACAGGAGGTGGAACTGATGAAGATAACTTTTATGGGTGCCGGGAGCACAGTCTTTGCCAAAAATGTTCTAGGTGACTGTCTTTGTAGCCCCGCTCTACTAGAATGCGAAATTGCGTTATATGACATTGATGCAGGTAGATTGCGTGAAAGCAGTGTAGTTATCAATGCGCTAAATAACGCAAAGGGCAACCCCGCAAGAATTAGCACATACCTGGGAGTTCCCAATAGGAAAAACGCACTAAGGGGAGCAAACTTTGTGGTCAATGCCATTCAAGTGGGATTTTATGATCCGTGCACAATCATTGACTTTGAAGTACCAAAAAAGTTTGGCCTGAGACAGACGATCGGTGACACCCTCGGTATCGGTGGTATTTTCCGTGGACTTCGCACAATACCTGTTTTAGAGGATTTTGCCAGCGATATTGAGGAAGTCTGTCCTGATGCATGGTTCCTAAATTATACAAATCCCATGGCTATAGTCACAGGATATATGCAGCGTTACACCGGTGTCAAAACAATCGGACTTTGTCACAGCGTTCAGGTCTGCTCTGAGCACCTCCTAAAAAATTTGGATATGGAAGACAAACTTGAAGGAAGACGGGAATTGATTGCGGGCATAAACCACATGGCCTGGCTACTGGATATTACCGACAGCTACGGCAATGACCTCTACCCCGAAATCAAGCTCCGCGCAGCCCAGAAAAACGCCACAAAAAAACACCATGACATGGTTCGCTTTGACTACATAGAAAAGTTCGGTTATTACTGTACAGAATCTAGTGAGCACAACGCGGAGTATAATCCCTACTACATAAAGAATGCATACCCAGAGTTGATAGAGCGCTTCAACATCCCCTTAGATGAATACCCGAGACGGTGTGTGGAGCAAATAGCTGGTTGGGAGCGTCTGAGGGAAGAGCTTACAAAGCACACATCACTAGAGCATACGCGGTCTGACGAATATGCGTCTCACATAATGGAAGCTCTCGTAACAGGTGTGCCATACCAAATAGGTGGAAATGTTCTCAATCGCGGAGGACTTATCTCAAATCTTCCTGAAGACGCATGCGTGGAAGTTCCTTGCCTGGTCAATAATTACGGTATACACCCATGTTACGTTGGGGCACTACCTCCGCAACTGGCAGCTCTAAACATGACTAACATTAACGTACAGTTGCTAACAATTGAGGCAGCAAGAACACGTAAGCGTGAACACATTTATCACGCGGCAATGCTTGACCCTCACACAGCTTCGGAACTCCCTCTCGACGATATTGTCTCAATGTGCGATGCCCTTATAGATGCTCACGGGAGTTGGTTACCTAAGTTTGTCTAGTTTTTTCTATCAACCTATAAGGCTAAGGATCAGTTTCAGCATAGAAGGGAAGAAAAGTATCACCGATATTAGACGTGCTGTCTGCATAACAGCAATTTTGGGTGTATCTCCGCCAATGTCCTCTGATAAAAGTGCCATTTCCTGAACCCCTCCCGGCGTCGAGGATAGCATACAAGTTGTGAGATCAAGTCCTGTAATTTTGTGTAGTAGAAACGAAACAAGGAAGACAAAAAAGAATATTCCAACAACCATTATAAGCAAGGGCATTCCAAGGGCGCTCATTTGTGCCAGACCCTCACGATCAAGCTGAATACCAATAAAAGCACCTGCAAAAATCTGCATGCCTAAAAGAAGTGTTTTCGGGAAGGGCGTTCTTCCAAAAAACATGCAGCAAGCAGCCGAAGCGATCATAGCACCAATCATGGCCCCCGCAGCTATGCCAAGAGAATGCACTATGATGCCACCAACCGCGGCAGTAACCAACATTAAAACAAAGTGTATTGCATACGACTTTCCCTTTGTTTTGTGACTTTCACTAACGCTAGTGGTTTCAGTTATTTGCTTTAATGTATCGTTTCCCAAAGCTATATCCGTCTGTATAATTGAGCCGTTAACTCCCAGTGAACTATTGCTTATATTTTGTTCATTGTTGTTGTGATTTAATTTGTTATTCCTGTGTTTTACTATCTTTCGGAAAATCGGCGGCATAAAAACAAAAATCGTAAGTAATCTGCAAAGCTGCAAAATAGCAACATATGCAGGATTTGCACCAAGGTCGGAAGATATTATCGCCATATCGCTAACTCCACCCGGTGTAGATGCGAAAAGCGCTGTAGCAGCATCCAGATCGCTAAAAACATACATCATCGTACCAAAAGAAAGATTAAGAATTACCATGCAGATGATGAGAAGTATTGTCGGAAAAATTATCTTCTTCATTGATATCAAATCTTCACGTCCAATTCGGCTTCCAATCATGGCTCCACCGAATATTTGAAGCGCAATTCGAAGATCGGGATAGAATACAGCCTTTTCAGTTGTCACGTTGAAGATAATCACTGCTATCATTGAACCAACCATGCCGCCTACTGGCAGCCTCAATTTATATCCTATTAGCCCGCCAACCGTAGCCACAATTAGCGTGAGGATAAAGTACTGTATCATTTAAGACATCCGATAATCACTATATCAAAACCTCTCCTGTATGTGAAATTGTCACCATAATATAAGTTTACTTTTTATGTTGAAAAAGTCAACTGTTCCACCCTGCTACTTTACTACATTCTGTAGTTTACTACCACATACTGCAGTTTACTCTTACTATTTCGAACCCAATGGTTCTGCTAAACAAATATCTTGTTAAATTTAGGCAATCGTATTACAATAGCAAAAAATAGCTAGGAGGAGATCGAGATGGGTTGTCTTGGCAATATAATTTGGTTTGTTTTAGGCGGATTCATATTAGGCCTATTCTGGCTGGTTTTCGGCATACTTTGGTGTATAACCATTGTAGGAATTCCGGTTGGTCTGCAATGCTTTAAATTTGCATCGCTATCCTTTCTCCCCTTTGGAAAGGAAATCGAATTCGGAGGAAGCCCAGTTTCTCTCCTTCTTAATATACTCTGGCTAATCTTCGGAGGTTTAGAAATCGCAATTACTGCTGCAGTATTTGGTCTGCTGCTCTGCATTACAATAGTTGGTATTCCTTTTGGATTTCAGCACTTTAAGATTGCTAAACTTGCGCTTTTTCCCTTTGGAGCAAATGTCCGGTCATAAACCTTTACCATCCAAAATCAGTAGCTACAACATCGCTCTATTCTCCCATTACCATAGCAAGCTAGTTGAGTGCCATCTGCACCCACAGTTGAGGATTAGCAGCGTATCCCCCGCTATTGCATAGACCTCCGGCATCTCACTCGATGACACTATATCAATATGCCTTCCATATAAAATCAAAGGAGAATACAATGTCCGCTTTTTACATCGATCCTGTGCTCTACTCCGGTCGTCCTGCAAACTGTCAAGGCCGTCTACCGGTGGAAGTCGCAACATATGACCTTCTTAACCGTCTTGGTGTGTCGTACACACGCGTTGACCATGCACCAACACCCTCAATCGAGGTCCTTTTCGGTACTGGGGCTATGCTCTTCCATCCTGTCCATGTAAGCAGGAAAGCTTTTGCAGGGCCCTAATCTCTGTGATATACTTGTACTAATTACCAGATTTCATAGAAAAAAGAGAGGGGAACAAAATCATGAAAGAACTTTTTGATGTTAAATTTGCTTTCGACCCTAATGATTATGACGGAGAAGTAAAGAGTGTTGCCGTACGCGGAGAATTCCTTTTTTACAAGAGCAACTTGACAGGCCACACCGATGAGACTGGTATGGTTGACTGCGATCGCAAATACACCTGCTATGAATATGAAGACGGTATGGATAACATTGGCGGTGTTTATGTCGAAGAGATGACATGGAACGAAGATACAAAACGGTATGAACTTACGCTCAAGCTTCCAGCCGGTTTATATCCTTACAGTTTTGTCATCGATCCCGAGTATTGCGAGAAATATGAAGGTCATGAGAGCATATACTGCAATGTCTATACAAAAGATGGCGAGGTCAAAGGCCTTCGGAATATAAAAGAGCATTTTGCGAAAATAGGAGCCGGACAAAAGGGAAGTATCATTCACGACCCCAAGAACCTTCCAAACATCCCTACCATTACTGGAACCCAGCACAACTCTCAGTTAATAGTTGGTGACAGCACTGATCACTTATGGTTGCCCATTAAAGATCAGCAGAAGGCAGGCACAGTGTCATACATATCTTACAAAGACATAAATGGCGATACCCGTTCTTTGGGAGTATACCTCCCGGCAAACTACAGCCGTGATAAGATTTATCGGACGATATATGTATCCCATGGCGGAGGCGGCAACGAGGCAGACTGGTTCCACCAGGGCGGTATTGCGAATATCATGGATAATCTGATTGCAGAAGATAAGATGGAAGATGCCATACTGGTTACTATGAACAACTCAGTCTATAAATGGGACTTCGAGATGATATCTCAAAACATAATCCAATGTGTAGTACCTTTTATCGAGAAGCTCTTCCCAGTATATACTATCCCGGACAAGAGGGCATTTTGCGGATTATCTATGGGAAGCATGACTACTCTGTTCATTTACATGCATCATGCCAGTGTATTTGATTATTATGGCGCCTTTAGTGGTGGAATGGCCCCTGGACATGCAGGATATACCCTGGACGATCCTCATCTGAAAAATGTTAAGCTGCTAATAGGCTGCGGTGAAGAGGACATGGCCTACAACGAAAGAGAAATCGGTGTGCCACCTACGATCCGTGCCCTTAAGGAAAATAACATACCGTTCCAAACCTACTTTTCGACCGCAAGCCACGATTGGTTTTGTTGGCCTCAGATGTTTGAATACTTTGCAGCAGAAGTGCTGTGGAAATGACGTAAACATCAAACAGTCTGGATGGCGGAAAAGGGGTTGTAGCAAAACGAAATTTGCTACAACCCCTTTTTTTGATAATGTGGCTTTGTCACAGCAAATCAAAACAAGCTTAATTGGTTCGCTTCCAGCTTATCTTCAAACTCATGCATATACGCAAAGAGCTGCATGTCTTCCCCTAACATCTTTTCCTTGCTTTGATAATCTAGTAATAATCAGTACCATCAGAGCCTCTGCAATTAAAAAACACAAGTTTAAAACCAAGGGAAACATCCTATTGAGCTGTGATAATTTGCCTGCTATCCAGCCCACTGGAATGCTTATTAGCACAATCACCGATGTGGTAAAGCTGTTTATTCTAGCACGTTCTTCATACTGCACTGGTCATGGGACTAAGTATAAATCCATAAATCATATACTTGCCCTTCCTTATCGCATAATCTGATTTCATATAATTATTTAGTAGATTGTAGTTTTTTGATAAGGATTTCGCTTTTTAGATTTGAATAAACACTTCAAAAGACAAGGGAGATTCAATTCTTAGTTAACCTCAAATTCTATTGATACAGAATCTGTCTGGCCTGTAGATATGCAAAGAGTCGCCCTGCCGGGCTTGCCTATTGTGCGCAAATAGGTTCCGCACATAC
>JAAYOS010000011.1 GCA_012520195.1 Clostridiales bacterium
ATTCTTTTGTTCAAAGTGAATTTCCTCCTCTTCTCTACCCTTGGTCTTCAGACAGTTAAATTGCTACTGCTATCAGACCCTTCTTCTTATATCGTCTATTTCTGGCTCTATGAGTCGTAACTTATGCTGTGCTAATAAAGTAAGCACCACCTCCCTATGTTTGCTTGTGAAAAAATAAGATTTATCTAAAAATACGGATTCGACTTTATGCATTCGCATATCTCCTGGCGCAGCCACTTGGGTGCGACAACTTCTACATGCTGTAAAAATTGTAGAGCCCAGTATTTTACACCTGCAGGAGATACTTTCATCTTTATTTCAAGCTTGTCCTCATCTATTTCCCTTATTTTTATGTCGGTTCCGTATTTATCGATAACGTGGTCAAGAATTCTGACATCGCAGTGCATTAAGATCTCCTCTGGCTCGCCCGAATAGGCATACACCGCTCTGGATACCGCCCTTTTAGGATCGAACTTCTCGTCCTGTGGATCGAGCGGCAGGTCTGTAATCTCGATATCGCTCATTCTGTCAATGCGGTATAGACTCACTCTCCTTTTCTTTTCCTTGATACATACAAGGTAGTAGTTTTCATTAGTAAATACCAACCCGTACGGGTTTACGGTATATTTGCCTTCTTGACGCGGAACAAGTTTCTTGTTAGTGCAGTACCTAAGGTATGTAAAGCGAACTTTTACCTCACGTGATATGGCATCATCAAGTTGCTCGATGTTGTAGAACACCTGTCTGTTCGGAGTCTTCTTTTCCTGCTTGTACACAGTCAGGTTCTTAAATCTACGGCGCTCGTGTACGCTAATGAGCTTTTGCAACTTTTCAACCAGATCCTCAGTATGCTTTGGCGGGATGAACGGGAAAGAGTATACTGCATCCATCAGCAGCCGGACTTCTCCCGGTTCAAACAGGCGAAACCTTAAGTAATAGCCGATGCCATTCTCCTCATAATCGGATATGTCGAACCCGATCTGCTTGAGGACTGAAACTAAACTGTAAATCGTCCGGCGATCGGGGCTTATACCGAACTCTGAGTTTAGCTTCGACAAGATTTCCCTCATAGGGAGTATATGGTCAGCATCGGAGTACTCCGCCAATACGTACATTAGGCAAACAATGTTACACTTCTCACTAAGCATTAATTCTCCTTTCAGTAACCGAGTGTTGGTTTTGGCCGAAACACCGGTAACTTTATCCCTTTACAATATATTTTACCAGCGAACTGTCAATATTTTCAATACAAGAATTTGTACAGCTGTGCGTTAGACGGCAATCTCAGAAAATATATTCCAATTCTCTAGTCAATTTGACAACAAACATCACCATATTTCTACAATCTGTTGAATCGTCCTAGTCACTGTTAAATTCTCGACCCTTTTCTATATTAGCACTTTTCTATACATCCTCTTCCGAAATTACTCAAATAATCGACTTCGTCCTTCAGGCGTACGCTAAACGAACTCCAAGCCAGACACATCGGTTGATCGGTTGTTTACAAATAAAGGTAATTGTGTTATGCTTTTGGTAATGCTGATAGATTCTATGTTTTGAAGGTGATTTCATGTTAGATGTGCAAAATGTCACGAAATTCTACGGGAAGGTCAAGGCGAACGACAACATAAGTTTTAGTGTGGATGATGGCCAAATCGCTATTCTGCTCGGCCCAAACGGTGCAGGCAAATCGACTATAATTAAATGTATCGCTGGACTCTTACGCTTTGAGGGTGAAATTACAATAAACAAACACCCTAACAGGTCCCTTGAGGCAAAAGCGGCATTGGGCTACGTGCCCGAAACACCTGCTGTGTATGACATGCTGACTGTGGCTGAGCATCTGGAATTCGTCCGGAGAGCTAACCGGTTGGAGGATGACGGTCTTGCAGAGCGGCTATTGGAGCGCTTTGACCTCTCAAATCTCTCCGACAAGCTTGGAAAGGAGCTCTCCAAGGGTATGCAGCAAAAGGTCTCAATCTGCTGTGCTCTCCTGCGTAAGCCGTCAGTTATAATATTCGATGAGCCGATGGTGGGTCTAGACCCGTATGCTATAAAGGAGCTTAAACAGGTCTTTCAAGAGCTCCGTAATGAGGGTTCCTCGGTGCTAATAAGCACACATATGATCGACAGCGTGGAGGACTACTGGGACATAGCTCATATTATGGCCAACGGTGCAATAGTCGCTTCAAAAGTGAACAACGGCAACAGCGGCGCACCGGATGACAAGTCCCTCGAAGAGCTCTTCTTTGAGAATACGGAAGGGGTGCGGAATCAGTCATGAGAGCACTGAGCTACCTCTTTGCAGCGCGGTGGAAAAATTGGCTAAAGTCACTGATCAAAAGTCCCGTTCAGCTCATTGTGCTGCTTCTAATCGTTGGACTTCTTGTCTTTACTATACTGACTCCAAGGTTTTCAGAACCGGAAGAATATCGCGACGTCTCTGAGCTCTTCGCTATAATGATCCTTCTCTTCGCAGCGATGTACATAATGACATGCTTTAACGGCATAACCCGCGGCGGCAGTCTGTTTTCCATGGCAGACGTAAACCTTGCCTTTGTCTCGCCCATACGGTCTAACAAAATCCTCTTCTACGGACTTATCCAACAGCTTGGTACATCGATTATGGTAGGCCTGTTTCTGCTGTATCAATATGCGTGGATCAACATGACTTACGGAGTATCCTTCGGGTTCATACTGCTTGTCCTCTTGGGCTACGGACTCTGCGTCTATTGCGGCCAGGTGACCTCGATGGTCATTTACGCTAACGTCAGCGACTCCTTAAAGAAAAGGCGTATCGCCAAGTCTATCATTCTGGGACTGTGCGCTGTTGCGGCAGGATATATAGCATACCAGGTGTATACCGATAGTCGGGACATAATACCCGCTGCTGTTGCGGCAATAAACAGCAAAGTGTTCGCATTCTTCCCGGTTGCCGGCTGGCTCAAGTCCGCAATTGCTGGTGTATTTTTCGGCAATATCTTGTCTGCGGTATTGTGGGGCTGTGTCGTAATAACATATATAGTAATAGTTGCGATACTTATAAGTAGGACAGGAGACTCATATTATGAAGATGTCTTGCAGTCGACAGAGCGTACATTTAAGGCGGTAACGGCGAGCAAATCCGGACAGATAAGCGAGGCTACACCGGAAAATATCAAACTTGGTAAACTCGGTATTGGGAAAGGATTTGGATCAAGCACACTGTACTACAAACATCGACTTGAGGACCGCAGAGCACGCGTACTGATTTTTGACACGTTGACACTCGTATTTATGGGCGTGAGTATTATTTTTGCGTTTTTCATGCGCAACGAGGGTATTGCCCCCATCTTTCTCTTCTCAACATACATGATGATATTCTCCGCTTGGACAGGACGATGGGTTAAGGAACTTGTAAAACACTACATCTATCTGATACCAGAAACCCCGTTCCGTAAGCTACTTTACTGCATAAGAGGCACTGCCCAGAAAATATTCCTTGAATCGCTTATCTTTTACCTGATTATATCGACATTTGCAGATGTAACAGTTCCCGAAGTCATTTTGGCGATAATTACGAGGGCATCATTTGGACTGCTTTTCATGTCGGCGAATATATTTATTGAACGGTTTTTCAGTACTGTCACAGTAAAGTTCATTGCCGTAATGTTATATTTCCTCAGCATGATCCTCTTTGCTGTTCCCGGTATCATACTGGCGGTAGTACTCTCAATAACACAGGCTATACCGTTGCCCGAGAATATCCTCATACTCGCTTCTCTCTTAGTCTGCAACATTATTGTGACACTGGTAGCAATGTATGCAAGCCGCAACATGCTTGAGTACGCAGAACTGAATAACTAACATCTAGTCACTTCACATAATCACTTCGCACACATAACGCATTATAAACCCCGCCTCCGCCTGTCTTGCTAGACAGATGGAAGCGGGGCATTTCACGTCATCGTTTCTTCTTGGTCTTTCTCTTAGTCTTCTTATTCTACGTCAATTAATCATGCTTACTCGTCAATCTATTCTATTATTCATCTATCTATGCAATGTGATTGGCCTCATTCTGTACTCTATTGAGTCTGCGATACAGACCGTCCTGATCTATTAGCTCCTCATGAGTTCCTCTCTGGACTACCCTACCCTCTTCGAGAACAAGGATTTTATCAGCACGACGGATGGTGGATAGCCTGTGAGCAATAACAATAATCGTACGCGTTCCCGCGAGCTCCTGAATCGCCTGTTGGATATGCGCTTCGGTCTCCACGTCAACCGAAGCAGTTGCCTCGTCGAGAATCAGTATCGGAGCGTCCCTAAGAATCGCCCTTGCGATTGCGAGCCGCTGCTTTTGACCACCGGATAATTTTACACCTCGCTCACCGCAGCGCGTATCGTACTTATCCGGCATCGCCATAATGTCGTCGTGGACACGTGCAATTTTAGCCGCCTCAATCACCTCATCGAGGGTTGCATCGGAACGTGCGTACGATATGTTTTCGGCAATTGTGCCGTTGAAAAGAAATGTGTCCTGCAGAACGAGTGATATCTGTCTGCGCAGGCTGTCGAGAGTCATATCCCGAAGGTCCATTCCATCTAGCGTGATTCTTCCTTCTACGGGGTCGTAAAACCTTGCCGCTAGCTGGATTATTGTAGTTTTTCCGACACCGGTAGGCCCAACAAGTGCCACCATTTTTCCCGGTTCTACCTCGAATGAAACATCTTCAATTACGGGATTTCCTTCCTCATAACTGAAGCTGACATTTTCGAAGCTTATGTGCCCTTTTGCATCCTTTATATTGACAGCTCCAACTCTGTCAACTATCGTCTCTGGCGTATCCAAAATCTCAATAACACGTTCAGCCCCGGCCAGTGCTTGCTGCGACTCCTCTAACAGACGCGCCACACCGGTAATTGGTGCGTAGAATAGTGATAGATATAACAGGAATCCGACGATCTCAGCTACACTAAGCTGATTCATATATGCCAAATATCCTCCAAATCCAACAACGAACACTGTCCCCATCGATGTAATAAATTCAACTGTCGGATGGAAAACCGCGCTCAGATTTAGAGCCCTCAGCATATACCTGGTATATGTAGACACTTTCCCGAGCACCCTCTCTGACTCGCGCTCCTGTTGCCCGAAGGCTTGTATCTCCTGTATTCCGGAAAAATTGTCCTGCAGCTGAGAGTTGACATCGGCAAGCGACCTCTGCGTCTTCCTGAAATTCGGCCTAACCTTGTTGATGAAGAACCATGCAGCCACCAGCAATATTGGAATAGGTATACACGTGAGAAGTGCAAGCTTTGCATTGTATGTGAACAGGATGATCGTTACACCTGCAAGAGTTATTGCATTTGTAACCGTCTCAGGCAACAGGTGTGCGTATATCAACTCAAAGGTCGCTGTATCATTGACAACGCGGCTCATCAAATCGCCAGTCTGCTTGTTATGGAAAAACCCCATCGAAAATGACTGCATTTTATTGTATACCTTCATACGTACATCCTGGACAATCTCCCATGCCGCCTTGTGGGCGAGGAAGTTACTCAGATATCTGAAAAGGATTCTCGAGATATATATCCCCAGTAGAATCGATGCAAGCTTGAGTATCTCCTGCAGTCGCTGCTCTGTCACTCCCTTCGAGACAAGTTCCGTGATTTCTTTTAGTAACCCCGGTGCAACGAGGTTTATTCCTGTTAGAATTATTGTACTTAGACCTGCAATGATCAGCAGAGTCATATGGCTTTTGGCTTCCTTCGCCATTCTCCAAAGGGTTTTCATGTACTACTCCTGCCTTTATTATTTTTTATGTGAGTATCTTTGAATTCTATGTGAGTTCAACGTAGTTCAAGTGAGATTTGCTTTCAACTTCCAAATATTTAAGAATTAATCGCGCTTTTCAGGAAATGATATACTTCGGAGGTGAGAAAATGCCTTTAGAAGATCTTTTGAATCAAATAGACCTTGATATGTACTACTACTCACTGCCGCCTGAGGTGCAAAACAGAATTGCGCAGCATGCGGACAAGATAAACTCTGCAAATGACCTGTTCGCATACGGTGAACGCTACTCAAGCGAGATAATGAACCAAAGTTTCTACTAGTATACAAATTGTAACTCAGAATTTAGTTTGAGTTCAACTCTGTTGAATGCAAAACTGAATATGTCAAACGCCCGTTGATCCGTTCGGACAGCATGAGGTCAAACCTGTCGGCTTCCCACACAAGGCCCCTGAGCATGGGATTGATATCCGCACGAAACTCCGCCTCATCAAAGTCCCCGGAGAAAACGGGCTTTCTGCATATCGTGAGGTGCGGTCTGAAAGGCCTCTTATCAATGTGGAAACCGCTTTTACGCAAGGAGTTGGAAAGTGCCGTCTGGAGATCCCAGAGAGTCTGATCTCTCTTAACGCCTATCCACCATGTATCATTAAACCTGCCGATATCGTTGAGCTCGAAGGATAGTTTTCTTCTCTTATCTCTACCAACTTGGTGCATCGTGCGGGTAATATCGTCGATACGCTCCGGTTCAATCTCACCCAAAAAAGCTAAAGTGATATGAAGGTTATCTGGCCTAGTAAAATTTCCGCGCACCGTCTTTGCACGCATAATGTTCATAATCTCTACCACTCTGCTTCTTAAAGTGTCTTTCATATTGACAGAAATAAACAGCCGCATATCCTCTTCCTCCCAAACAGTCCAAAATATCGGACAGTCTCTACTATATAATACTATACAGCAGTGGCGTAGTTCAACGCAACTTTAACAATGTATTCTCAAAGTGTCATCCCCTCCTAAAATGAAGAGAGGACTTTCTTCAAAGTCCCCCCTTCACCTGAGTCTCGCTCAGTCTGGGTTAGAACAAGCCGCTCTACACGGCTACTGTTCTGCCGTCTACAAAAATCTGATTTCCGGCTAACCCTATTCCATATTAACTTATACGGGTAACTCAAGTTACTTTCTCTACACTCGAGGTAGTCTCTCGCACAACGGAGGGTCTATCCGGCATTTATGATGCTACCTCGGTACGATTCTTCTCCGTAGCACTTAAGACTTCCTTTCAGTATAGGATTTCTCTCGAGCACCCGACTTTATTATTGCCCCTGAAAGCAATATAATTCATCGTTATTGCTTAGCAATTTTTGTCACTCAGGTAGATTCAGTTAGCCTATGTACTAAACTGTGGAAGTAGTAACTTAACAGGGTGAAAAGTAGCGCCTAAAACCAAGAATAAGCAAAAAAAGAACTTCACCCTCAGGTAAAGTACTTTAGTTTGCTTGTGCTGTTAAGTACCTGCGGATAAATGCCACTAGAACCATGTTATCTTCTGCTCTTAGTCCTATCCGTCACTTGCAGTTAACTGCGCTATTCCTATTTTCTATTACTTCTAGTTTGATGATCTGTCCCTGTTTGCCGTTTCTGCTCTCTAGTCCGGCCTTAAAACCTGCTGCGTATACCTTCCGAAGAACTGAAAATTGAGTGCTAAATAGGGTTTCAGCCTCATCCGAATCCAAGAATTCGTCAAAATACTCTTCTAACTGATTGTCCATGTATAGTCTCCTTGAAAAGATGCGAATATTATACACCTATAGACAGATATGTTCAAGCAAAATATGAAATAAAATACTCAAATAATTTCAACAATTTCTGTCAAAAATGACATCTACCGGAATGTTATGTAAAGAATCTCTATATCATTATTAATCCAATTTTTTCATTCCGGACCGCTTATATTATGCAAAACCTAGGCTTTTTCCTACTTTCTATACATACTAATTACACTATTTGTGTAATTAACGAACTCATTAACCACATGTTCCGGCGAAATAATTACGGCGTCCCTCCCGAATCCAAATACCCAACTTAGGAAATGGGGACTCACCGAAACGTCTACACTGACTATAAAGTGTTCGTCATCTTCGCGCGAGATAAATACATCCTCACCAAACCGATCCACAATTGCACCGATTAGATGGTTTGCAATTTTTATACGAACGGTCTCCTCTCCGCCTCCAAACATCCCGAAGACACCGCGAGTGTATACTGCCAGATCGAGCTTATCAAATTGCTCCTTACCCTCCCGAACACTCTCCTCAATCTCTATCCTCGACATCTTGTCAACCCTGTAGTGTTTAATTATCCCCGCTTGTGAATCATAGCCCAACATGTAATAGTATTCATCGTCCCAAATAAGTGCCCACGGACTTATAACATACCTTCGGCCATCCTTTCGAAACTGTTTGCGGAACCGCTCGCCCTCATCGAATGCAATCACCCATTCGGAGTAAAGGAATGTCACCTGACGCCCCATCGAGATAGCACTGTGCACCGCATCAATATTATAATAGATGCTCTCGTTCATTGTCTTTATGCGATTTGTTACATAAACCTGGCGCTGTAGGAGCTGTGCTTCATGTACGCTTGCAAGGCTCTCAACTTTCTTTATGAGCTCTGTCGATTTTCTATGGGTAATAAACTTCGAGGACTGAACAGCATCCACGAGCAGCTTAAGTTCAGCCAGCTCAAACGTCCGGTTTGCGACATAATATTGGTGAGCTTGCCCTACCCGAATCCTCTCTATATCCATCCCGTAGGCCCTGAGCTGCTCAATGTCATCATAAAGTGTCTTGCGCTCAACAGGTATTTCATATTTCTCGAGCCGATCAGAAAGCTCCTTAACTGTAAGTGCGTGGTTCTCGTCTGTCTGTTCCGACAGGATTTTCATCAGATAGAGAAGTCGAAGCTTTTGGTTCGGTTTCTTTGCCATATTATCAGCCCCTCTACATTATAACGGATTTAGGCGGGCAAGTCTATACATTAGTTGGCATTTATTGTCAATTATAAAGCAGTGAAATAATAACCAACGTTTTTTTACAAAAAGAACAGGCCTTGCGACCCGTTCTTTTCGTAAAGTCTTGTGAGGTAGAGAGCATTCTCAACTCAATCTATATTAAAACACAGGATGTGTTCGTACAGTGTTTTCGCACTACTCGCCGTAGTACGCCCTTTTGTAGATTTCCTCGAGCTCGCTGATCAGCGGATATCTCGGATTTGCCTGTGTGCACTGATCCTCAAATGCGCGCTCTGCAAGCTCCGGAACCTTCGCAAGGAATGTTTGCTCGTCGACACCGCAGTCACGGATCGTCATCGGGAGGTTAAGCTTCTTCATCAGATCCCTAACAGCCGCGATCAGGGCGTCTATCTGCTCTTCTTGAGTTGTGCCGCCAAGATTCAGCTGGCGCGATATCTGCGCGTAGCGGTAATCGGCTTGGAATGTCCCATATTTCGGGAAGATTGCAAACTTCGTTGGAAGCTGTGAGTTGTACTTAATCACATGCGGGAGCAGCACGCCGTTCGCTCTACCGTGCGGGATGTGGAACTCTCCGCCCAGCTTATGTGCCATTGAGTGGTTTATGCCAAGGAAAGCATTTGTAAATGCCATACCTGCGATTGTCGAGGCATTGTGTATTTTCTCCCTCGCCACTTCATCGTTGGGGTCTGCGTAGCTTCTTGGCAGATACTTGAACACAAGTTCAATTGCCTTCATTGCTAGAGCATTTGTGTAGTCAGATGCAAGCACTGAAACATATGCCTCGATTGCATGAGTGAGAACGTCTACACCGGTATCGGCAGTAATGGATTTGGGCATCGTCCTTACGAACTGCGGATCAACGATCGCTACGTCCGGAGTTAGTTCGTAGTCTGCCAGTGGGTACTTAATATTGTTATTCTTCTTGTCGGTAATTACCGAGAAGGATGTGACTTCGCTGCCTGTACCCGAAGTAGTGGGAACAGCAACAAACTGTGCCTTTTTCCCGAGGTTGGGGAACTGGAATGCCCTCTTACGAATATCCATAAATCTCAATCGCAGACCATCAAATGATGTATCGGGATTTTCGTAGAACAGCCACATGCCCTTCGCTGCGTCAATTGCGCTACCGCCTCCGAGTGCAATGATAACATCTGGCTGGAATTGGTTCATCATATCGACGCCGCGCATAATCGTCTCAACAGACGGGTCGGGCTCGACTTCCGAGAAGATTTCGCTGTGGCAATACACTTTTCTCTTACGCAGATAGTAGAGCGCCTTATCAACATATCCCAGCTCAACCATCGTTGGATCTGTGACTATGAACGCACGAGTAATATTGGGCATCTGCTCGAGATATTGAATCGAACCCTTCTCAAAGTATATCTTCGGAGGTATTTTGAACCACTGCATATTTACTCTCCTCTTCGCGACTCTCTTCTTATTCACGAGGTTTACTGTGGACACGTTGGATGTCGTCGAGTTCCGTCCATATGTGCCGCAGCCTAGTGTCAACGACGGTGTGTTCGTGTTGTAGATATCTCCAATAGCGCCTTGGGAAGAAGGCGAGTTTACGATGATTCGACCGGCCCTCATGACCTCTCCATACTTGTTGCAGATATCTTCATCATTACAGTGGATTACTGCAGAATGTCCCATACCACCGAGCTCGAGCATTTTCTCAGCATATTCAAATCCGTGTTTGTAATCGTCACATACGAAGTATGCAAGTACAGGTGAAAGCTTCTCCAGCGAAAGTGGATACTCCAATGATGGATAGGGGAGCTTTGCAATGAGTATTTTTGTCCCCTTAGGTACCTTAACGCCTGCATTCTCCGCAATATCGTCGGCAAGCTGTCCCACTACCGCAGGGTTTACTCCCATCTTTTCACGGTTTATTACATAGTTTGTGACCAGCTCGGTCTCCTGTTCGTTCAGGAAATAGCAGCCATACTTTTTCATTATCTCTTCAAACTCTACTGCTATATCCTTGTCAACGATGACTGCCTGTTCGGATGCACAGATCATGCCGTTGTCGAATGTCTTTGAAATAATCAAATCTGTGCAAGCGCGTTCCAAATCAACTTTTTTATTGATATAGCAGGGTACATTACCCGATCCCACTCCGAGTGCAGGTTTACCGGCACTGTATGCAGACTTGACCATACCTCCGCCGCCCGTCGCCAGAATGAGTGATACATCATTGTGATTCATCAGCTCTGACGTTTTCGTCAACGACGGCTCCTCTATCCACTGGATGCAATATTTTGGAGCTCCGGCTTTGATTGCTGCATCTCGCACGATTCTTGCTGCCTCAGCGGAACACTGCTGCGCCGATGGGTGGAAAGCGAAAATAATCGGATTCCTTGTCTTAATGCATATGAGGGCCTTGAACAGGGTCGTCGATGTCGGGTTTGTTACAGGAGTGACGCCTGCTACAACGCCGACAGGCTCAGCAACTTCCACGTAGCCTTCCATGTCGTTTTCATCAATAATGCCGACACTTTTTTGGCCCTTTATGCTGTGATAAATATATTCCGTGGCAAACATATTCTTTATGGCTTTGTCTTCAACATTACCCCGTTTGGTCTCCTCCACTGCAAGCTTTGCTAGTGTAAGATAGTTGTCTAAACCCGCCAGGGTCATTGCGTGAACTATTTTGTCAATCTGTTCCTGATCCATCTTTAGGAACTCATTCAGAGCTTTTAGTCCGTTAGCAACAAGCTCGTCAACCGTCGGTATTCTTTTCGTTACTTCTTTTTCCTTTTTCATTTTTGCACCGCCTTCTACATTAGGTACTAAGTCTTCTATCGTTAATTAATTAACTATTGCAATCTCCATACTCAATTAGAGTATACCTGTACCAAAAATATTTGTCAATAATTTAACAATGTTCGATTTGACAAACATTTCCCCTCGATTATTCCCAGTGTTGTGCAATATTTTTCGTCAAAGGTCATTTGTACATGTTCGACTATAATTAGATTTATAATTTGTGCATTTATTATAAATGGCAGACTTGCTTTTTTAACATGCATAGAATCGTCAATACCTTTATCTTGACTGCACTCAGGGTATAGTTGTTTGATGTAGTCTACCCTTATCCTCAGTTTCTAATGCGGTGGCCGCAAAGAGCAGCACAAAAAGCAGGAGTCAAAATTGACCAGAAAAAACGGGACAAGCAGTTGTCCAAACAGACTAACTACTGTCCCGATTCCTTTACTTGCTTATCGCCCTAGACGTTACACGTTTCCGACATAGACATTTCTCAAATGCTTTCTGGCGGTTTCAGCAAGTGAATAAATACGCTCAACGGGTGTTGGGGGCTTATCCGACATTTTCCAAGCAGGAAAGAATCTCGATATATGCAATGCTATGTTCTTATCTATCGATGCAACCCATGCAGAGAGCTCTAGCATTTCTTCCTCGGTGTCGTTTTCACCGGGGATAACAAGTGTGGTTACTTCAACATGACAGTGTTGAGATGCCGTAGCAATTGTGTTTAGGACCGTATCCAAGTCTCCGCCCATCCTCTTGTAGAAATCCTCACTGAAGGACTTGAGGTCGATGTTCATCGCATCGATAAATGGAAGCATCTCCACAAGAGGCTCATGCAGTATGCACCCGTTTGTTACCACAACATTTGCAAGACCGAAGCGGCACGCAAGCTTTGCGCAATCCATCACGAACTCATATCCCACAAATGGCTCGTTATAGGTATATGCAATACCGATGTTTCCAAAGGATTCAAGCGACTTTGCCCGCTTTACCAGCTCCTCAGGCGTAATATCAACCCATCTGGTTTCTTCCGAACTGGTCATGGAGATAGAGCAATTTTGGCAGAATGCGCAACGCATATTACAGCCGTAGCTCCCAACAGATAGTATACTTGTACCGGGCCGATATAAGTATAGGGGCTTTTTCTCAATCGGATCAAGAGCGATCGATGTTACACGTCCGTAGTTTTCGGCTCTTATTTCACCACCGAAATTCCGCCGCGCGCGACATAATCCCAACTGACCATCGGATAACTTGCACTGATGGTGGCAGATACTGCATTTCACTTTCACTTGTGGCGCACCACCTCAAACCGCTCTATCTGAACTTTGTTGTCGTCTACCCGAATGCCTGCTTTCTGCTTCGCAATGGCGACCTGAACTTCTGGGGTATCGACCCCTTCAAGATTCGGGAGTAGCAGGCCGCGCCTGAAGCCCTTTGATACTACCACGCCGTACCGTTTGACATCCAACTGCGAAATCAACTCTACTGGTTCCCTTTCCGAGAGGACGTCGACGCTGTATTCCAATTCTTCAAGCTCAGCTTCTGATACTCTGTTAAATCTGGAGTCGGCAGTACCTGAGCTTATGGCATTCTGCATTATCTCTTCTGCAACTGAACTGCATGTCGGCTCAATAGTCCCAATGCACCCTCGAAGTTGCCCGTTTTTATACAGTGTGACGAAAGCTCCTGCCCTACGGTCAAGCATTTCGGCTGGAAGGCCTTCCGGTAGCGGAGCACGCCTACCCGTCCTAATAAATGTTTCAAGTGACAGACGCGCCAACTGTACATACGGGTTTTTACCTGACTCAATTTGCTGAACTTGATTCGACTCTGACATAAGGCTCTGTCCGTATGAGCGGTCAGGACCAAGTCCTTTAACATCAAACGAACAGATACCGTAACCTACCCCGAATGGCCCTTCATATGAGTGAAACTCAGGGTGGACCTCCCTGCCATCGAGAGCACCTGCCATCATTATAAATGAGCGTAGGCCACACTCGGCAACAGTTTCACAATATTCAGGTGTAAAGTCCAACAGTTTAATAAACTCACCCGAACTCAGTACTTCCATTACACGGCTATCAAATTGCGCTCCCACTTCGGAGTAGCCGTACGGCCCGTCATGCGTCAGCTTATGCGAGAGATCTCCACTTGCTATTATAACTGTCTTCCTGTCAAGTCTATCGGACACCTGCGCTATAAGCTCTCCGAGTCTATAGTGGTCGGTGAATGGCAAGCCCGAAATGCCTATACGTACAACTTTTGCTTTCAGCTTGTATTCCTGCAAAAAGTAGAGCGGGATCAGAGTACCATGATCCAGATCCTTGTTTCTCTCTCCTAATGTACCAGCGGCAAGCCCTTCAGCTTCACAGAGCTCCGAAAGCTTGTGCACAAAATCAGCATCATACTCAACTTCGACAGTTACCTGGGGTGCACGAAAACGCGCCAAATCTCCCCTCGCCGAATCTCCGGGGGATATATGAATATAGTCGGTATACATCACCGTATGGGGGGATATCACGATTATTGTATCGGGGTCGAACTCAGCCAGACGCCGCGACACCTCTCTATATCCATCAATGGTATTCTGGATCATGCGTTCCTGACCCCGCCCAACTTCAGGAACAATAAGAGGCGGATGGGGCACGGCTATTGCATATACGACAGACATTAACATTCCTCCCTCAGATTGCACCAAACAGTTTTATCCATTCTACCACATCCAAAACGGATTATCTCTATAAATATTAGCTTGACATGTTTCTGTCATAAAGATATAGTTGTTGCAAAATAATACTATTTCGGAGGTACTTATGACCGCAGAAAAAATAAGTCGCCAAGAAATTAGGCGAGATATGATGCTTAACGGCGAATTGCACCGCGTTATTCCAAAACTTGCACTACCCATGATTGTAAGCATGCTCATTAACTCTTTTTACAACATGGTTGACACATTCTTTGTATCAATGATAAGTGCTGAGGCAACTGCAGCTGCTGGTGTAAACTTTTCGCTAATGAGCATTATCACTGCCGTCGGGATGGCCTTTGGCGTTGGTGCTGGAAGCTATATTTCTAGACTTCTTGGCGCAAAAAGGGACGAAGAGGCATCACATACTTTGTCTACTGCGTTTGTTTTTGCATTGGGTTTTGGTACCTTGATAATGTTTCTTGGTTTCATTTTTATGAGAGAGCTTGTAGTCTTTATGGGTGCTACCCCTGAAATAATTCAGTACTCCATTGACTATGCAAGCTATATACTGTATGCCGCTCCAATTATGGCAGGCTCATTTGTCTTAAGCCAAGGTCTCAGGGCGGAGGGAAATCCCATATTTGCAATGCTGGGAATGGCCGTTGGCGGAGTAATAAATATCGCACTCGATCCTATCTTCATTTTCACCCTTGATTGGGGAGTGGCCGGAGCCAGCGCCGCCACAGCAGTTTCACAGCTTATAAGCTTTTTAGTTCTGCTGTACCCGTTTGCTAAAAAGAATACACTTGTTAATCTCGGTTTCAAACACTTCTCACCTAAAAAATCAATAATGGTTGAGATATCAAAAATGGGATTTCCCACCCTGCTTCGTTCAGGTCTAATGACCATCTCATTAATTATCACTAACAACCTCGCAGGTGGTTTTAGCACACATGCACTAGCTGCAATATCAGTTGTAAACAGACTCATGATGTTTATCGGATCGTCACTAATCGGATTTGGTCAAGGATTTCAACCTGTCGCCGGGTACAATTGGGGTGCAAAGAGGTATGATCGTGTTTTAAAGTCTTTTCGGTTCAGTTCAATAGTCGGTGTTGCTGGAGTTTCAGTTCTCTGTGTTATCGTTGCAATACTTGCACCTACCATAATGAGGGCCTTCTCAGACCAACAAGAAGTTATAAACCTTGGCGCTTTTTCAATAAGACTAAACTGTCTTGCAATGCCTGCCCATGCATGGGTAATAGTTATTAACATGCTGTTCCAGGCTATGGGTCGAGGAACAAGCGCTGCCATACTAAGTTTGTCCCGACAAGGAATCTGCTTTATACCTTCAGTCGTAATCATGTCACTTTTGTTTGGAATATGGGGACTTGCCTCTGCACAGGCAGTAGCCGATTTTCTCTCGCTGGTACTTGCGATACCTCTGCTACTAAAAGTACTAAAGGAAATTAAGGGACTAAACGAAGGTGCCGTTTTAGCCGCTAAACCAGGACAAGCAAAACCCTAATCTTTTGCACTGACTAGTTCCACAAGAACATCGACCATTTTCTCCATTGACTGGATCGGAATAAATTCAAACCGGCTATGGAAATTGTATCCCCCTGTAGAGAGATTTGGACATGGCAACCCTTCATACGAAAGTCTAGCTCCGTCCGTTCCTCCGCGGATTGGAACAATCATAGGCTCGATACCCTCTTTTTTCATTGCCGACACAGCACGGTCAATTATATGCATCACAGGTTCAATCTTCTCTCTCATATTGTAGTACGAGTCCTCAATAGTGAGTTCAACTGTACCGATTCCGTATTTTGAGTTGAGATAATCAGCGATCCGGTTCATAAAATCTTTGCGCTGATTGAATTTTTGCATGTCGTGGTCCCTAATGATATATCTGAGAATTGCCTTTTCCTCGCGGCCCTCCATCTGCACAAGATGGTAGAAACCCTCATAGCCCTCGGTATGTCCCGGTGTCTCGGCTGGAGGCATCATCGACATCCACTCTCCGGCAATCAGACAGGCATTCTTCATTCTATTTTTCGCAGTCCCCGGATGAATGCTCACCCCATTTATGACTACCTGCGCCGATGCGGCATTGAAGTTCTCATATTCGATTTCACCGATCGGACCACCGTCAACCGTAAATGCGAAGTCTGCACCGAATCCCGCCACGTCGAAGTGATCAGCACCCCTTCCGATCTCCTCATCTGGTGTAAACCCAACTTTTATAACACCATGTGGTATTTCACTGTTTTCAATAAGAGTCTGAAGTACAGTGATAATTTCAGCTATTCCGGCTTTATTATCGGCGCCCAGAAGAGTAGTTCCATCGGTAACTATAATATCCATACCCTTGCAGTCTTTTAGATATGGGTACTCGACAGGACTCATGACTATATGAGGGTCATTATTAAGCACAATATCTCCCCCATCATAGTTCTCAACAATCCTGGCCTTTATATTATCACCACTAGCTGCATCCGAAGTGTCCATGTGAGCAATAAGGCCAATGACTGGTTCATCCTCATAGCCCGAGGTTGCCGGCAACGTACCGTATACATAACCTTTGTCATCCATATATGCGTCGACACCGAGAACCTTCAGCTCATTGACAAGCTGCTCTCCCAGCACTTTCTGGCCAGCTGTGCTTGGGACACTGTTGCTCGATTCGTCGGACTGGGTTGGGAAAGTAACATATCTCATAAAACGTTCGGTTACTGTCATTTTTTCGTTCTCCTTCTCTATTCAAATTTTCTCATCTTTTATTATTTTCTCAATTGCGGTCAACCCTTTCATACCCAGGGGGTCTTTACTCCATGGGATTTTGGGTTCGCAAACCTATCTTAACAAGCTTTATATGCTAAGGGAAGAGCTTTTTAGCTTTTCCCTTGTTTTTTGTACTTGACCAATGAATGTTTTACACTAAGGAGATTGGACGATTATCTTAACCACTATTCGTAGTGAGAAACTGTATAGAC
>JAAYOS010000120.1 GCA_012520195.1 Clostridiales bacterium
TGAGCATTGATGTAGAGCCCGGCCAGACTGTTGCTATAGTAGGACCCACCGGTGCAGGCAAGACAACACTTGTAAATCTGCTGATGCGTTTCTACGATGTCATGGGTGGACGCATTACAGTAGACGGTGTTGACATCCGAGACATGACAAGGGGCGGCCTACGAAGCATATTCGGTATGGTGCTTCAGGACACTTGGCTCTTTAACGGTACTATTAGGGAAAACATTCGATATGGTAGAACCGATGCCACCGAAGATGAAGTTATAGAGGCAGCTGTGGCAGCCCGTGCAGATCACTTTATCCGTACACTGCCCGATGGCTATGACACCCAGATCAATGAAGAGGGATCAAATATCTCACAGGGACAGAAACAGCTTTTGACAATCGCGCGTGCGTTCTTGGCTAACCCCTCCATTCTTATACTTGATGAAGCAACATCTAGTGTTGACACAAGGACCGAGGTTCTTATTCAGGAAGCACTCGCCCGCCTACAGAAGGGACGCACAAGCTTTGTAATAGCACATAGACTCTCAACCATACGTAACGCAGATATCATCCTCGTAATGGATAATGGTGCAATTGTAGAGAAGGGCTCCCACGATGAGCTAATTGCCGCAAAGGGATTCTACTATGATCTCTACAACAGTCAGTTTTTGAATGTCGCATCAGAACAAGCAGTGTAGTCAGCTCCAGAACCAGCTTACACCAAAGTATGCCTTGAAACTAAAAGCACCTGCTAATTCCTATGTAGACACTACAACAACGTCTCTGTAGCACAGTCCCTATAACTCGAATGTAAGTCTTGCATTTTTGGTAAAAATAAGCTATATTATATTAGCACTCTATTAATTAGAGTGCTAATATGTTTTTTTGTGCAGCCTGTGCTGTTTTTTTAGAAATATATAGGTAAGGTGATAATATGGAGAAAAAGCAATTTCAGTCAGAGTCAAAACGTGTCCTGGAGCTAATGATCAATTCCATCTATACCCACAAAGAGATTTTTCTAAGGGAGCTGATTTCAAACGCCAGCGATGCAATCGATAAACTCTACTTTAAGTCACTTACTGATTCTAATGTTGACATGGGACGTGGGGATTTTGAGATTATCATAAAGGTTGATAAAGATAACCGAACTATAACTGTTTCGGATAATGGTTGCGGAATGAATGCCGAACAACTCGAGTCTAATCTTGGGACTATTGCCCATAGCGGTACCTTGAGATTAAAAACTTCAGAAGAGAAGCTGGATGACATGGACTTAATCGGACAGTTTGGCATCGGATTCTACGCTGCTTTCATGGTGAGTGAAAAGGTCACAGTCACAAGTCTGGCCTACGGTGAAGACCAAGCCTACAGATGGGAATCAACCGGAGTTGATGGATATACAATTGAGCCATGTAAAAAGAACGGAGTCGGCACCGATATTGTGCTTATGCTTAAGGACAATACTGAAGATGAGAGCTATGATGAGTTCTTGGATAAATACAGGATCTCAGCACTTGTCAAAAAATACTCCGACTATATCCGCTATCCGATCAAGATGGAGATGGAAAAAAACCGCCTAAAAGAGAGTGGCGATGGCGACAGTAGCGATAATGAATATGAAACATATACCGAGCTAGAAACCCTTAACAGCATGGTACCGCTATGGAAAAGAAACAAGGCGGAGCTAAAGGACGAGGACTACAACTCGTTCTATAGGGAAAAATTCTTTGACTTCTCTGATCCCCTACTCACCATTCATACCAATGCAGAGGGCATGGTCTCTTATAACGCCCTTCTCTTCATACCCTCAAAAGCGCCATATAACTACTATACCAAAGACTTTCAACGGGGTCTTCAGCTCTACTCTAGCGGCGTGCTGATCATGGAGAACTGCGCCGATCTCCTCCCGGACTACTTTAGCTTTGTGCGAGGACTTGCGGATTCACAGGATCTCTCCCTTAACATCTCTCGCGAAATGCTACAACACGACAGACAGCTTAAGCTTATAGCTAACAGCTTGGAAAAGAAAATCAAAAACGAGCTGAAAAAGATTCTAACAAACGACAGAGAAAAGTACACAGACTTTTTCAACACCTTTGGCTTAGCGATAAAGTACGGAATCTATCAGGATTTTGGTGCGAAAAAGGACTTTTTGAAGGATTTGCTTGTTTATCATTCACTTAACGAGGGCAAATATGTCACTGTAGCCGAATATGTTGAGAAGATGGATGACGACCAGCCCCATATCTACTATATCAGCGGCCACGACCCAAAAGCCATATCAAGACTTCCCCAGCTGGAAAAGATTAAGGAGAAGGGATACGATGTCCTTTGCTTGACGGATGATGTGGACGAGTTTGTCATACAGGTATTGGGTGACTGGGACGGAAAAACATTCATGTCCGCAAAGTCGGGTGACACAGGGCTATCAGAAGAGACAGAGAAGAAGGAGATCGAGGACAGGGAAAAAGAACACTCAGAGTTACTCGACGCTATTAAAAGCGCGCTTGGGGATAAAGTAACTTCTGTAAAACTATCAACTAGATTGAAATCTCATCCTGTCTGCCTTTCTGCAGAGGGCGAGATATCACTCGAGATGGAGAAGGTACTGAATTCGATGCCTCAAGGCGGGAATATCAAGGCGAAGCGTGTCCTTGAGTTAAACGCTGAACACCCTGTCTTTAGAAAGCTTGTGGAACTAAAGGAAAATGATCCTCAAAAGTTTGATGTCTTTAGTAGAGTTCTTTACGGACAAGCACTGCTTATTGAGGGTGTCGACCTCGAGGACCCCATTGCTTTCAGTGAGGACATCACTGCCATGATGGAGTAGTACAACCTACGAAATGATATAATCGGTACGCTGCTTAAGTTCATCCGCAGTGTACCGATTATGTAATAATCAATGGATTTAGTTTTAATTCTAGATACGAGATACTAGAAACAACAAACTTTATTTAGTTTATCAAGTTATGAAACTATTAGCAATTTTCTATATTCTAGATAATGAATCTCTGTATTTCGAAAAACAAGAAGTGGTATCTGTTAAGATTTGAAATTACTCGTTCAACTTCAATGAAGCTTCTTTTGCGGCCTCAACGATTTCGTTGTCAGAGTCGGTGTCTATTAGATGGGCCAGGTGGGTTCTACCTCTATCATAACCGATATCTCCCATAGCTCTAATGGCAGCGAGACGAATCTCCTTATTGGGATTTCTCAGACTTACAACCAGGTGATTGAAGCTCTCATCCTTCTTAATAGTTGCCAAAGCAGCAATTGCTTCCTTAGCAAGCTCAATATTCTTGCCTTCGGCTATTCCTATGAGCTTATCAATTTTTTCTTTTTTTGCGAACTTTTCAATCTTACGATTACTCATTTCTTACTTCCTTCCATATTAGCTAAAGATCCATCTCTTATCGATGTTCTATTTATTACTTATTCCATTATATCAAATTACATAAACAAGTCAATATAACTAAACTGGAATTATGTCAATAATTCCATATTTGCTCAGTGCATTTTGTGTATATTTCATAAATTTATGCCACAATAGAGCCGAAATCACAGAAGACTGGTAACTTGTGTATTGTTTTGTCTATTTATACAGACTGCTGAAGCTGGATATTGCCCACTTTTATTACCCATACTAATTTAGGGTTAAGTCAAAAATAACAGAATAGAGGTGAGATGATATTTTGAAGCTTCTCAGTGCAGCCAAAAGGTATTCGAGGATTGCGACAATAGCGATAGTCCTTCTAGCAGTTTGCATATTGGGACCGAGCGCAGATGCGGCTGTTGTTAAACATACAGTCATTAAGGGCGAATCCATGTGGAAGATTGCGGTCAAATACCATGTGGGTCTGAGTGAAATAATCGCAGCAAATGACCAGGTTAAGAATCCTAACTTAATATACCCCGGGCAGATTCTGAACATTCCATTGCAAGATACTGCGTTAACTAACTATGTTAATGAGGTTATACGCCTGACAAATGTTAAGCGGACACAGAACGGACTTCGTAATCTTAGCGCAAATTGGGAACTTAACCGCGTTGCGCAATACAAAGCGCAGGATATGCGTAACAAGAATTACTTTTCACATACCAGCCCCACTTATGGCTCTCCCTTTGATATGATCAGAGCTTTCGGAATAAGCTATCGCTCGGCAGGAGAGAACATCGCCAAGGGGCAAACGACACCAGCGCAGGTTGTTGAGGCATGGTGGAACTCGGCGGGACACAGGGCGAATATTCTAAACTCCTCATACACGCAGATTGGTGTGGGTTATGTCGCTGACGGTAAGTACTGGGTTCAGATGTTTATTGGATAGCTTCTATACTACAACGTAGAAAGCGCACCTGTTAAAGCGGCAGATGGGAAAAATCCCACCTGCCGTTTCTACCAAGCGTTATCGTCAAAATCTCAATGCTTATGTGTTTTACAATGCAAGAACACCTGCAAGAGTTCTAATTACCTCACCTGCTATTATTAAGCCTGCAACTGAAGGAACAAATGACACACTTCCAGGCACCCTTTGTCCGGTCTTTACTGGTTCCTCTTTTGAGAATACCACTCTTAGCGATTCTACTCCCCTTTTCCTCAGCTCTCTGCGCATCACTTTTGCAAGTGGGCAGACCGACGTACTATAAATGTCGGCTACTTCGAACTGAGTTGGGTCAAGCTTATTCCCCGCCCCCATGCAGCTTATGACTTCTGTGTTTGCAGCTTTTGCTTTCATAATAAGTGTAATCTTTGAGGAAACAGTATCTATGGCATCTACAACATAATCAAATCTATCAAGAGATATTATTCCGGAGTTTTCCTCATTATAAAAGATTGGGTATGTTTCAATTATGGTGTCGGGAGAAATCGAGTGTATTCGCTTTTTCATCGCTTCAACTTTGGAGATTCCGATTGTATCGGTAGTCGCAATGATCTGTCTGTTTAGGTTGGATACCGCAACTCGGTCACCATCAACAATGGCAAGACGACCAATGCCGCATCTGGCCAGAGCTTCAACACAATAGCCTCCGACACCGCCGACACCGAATACGGCCACCGAAGAGGCCTTTAGCCTTTCAAGCGCTTCCCTGCCCAGAAGAAGCTCTGTCCTCGAGAGGGCAAACTCCTCCATTATTCTCTATCTCCACTGTTAACCGCAGCAATAAAGTCGGCTAAGCCCTCTTCAAAATTCACACCAAACCGGATGTCAGTACCGGCCGCTTTCGACCGCGCAATACTGGAAACGGTAAAATCGACAGCTATGCGCGCCGCTTTTTCCAACGAAAACTCCTTTAGTAATGCAGCAGTGAGTGCACTTCCAAAGACGTCACCGGTGCCGTGGTAATACCCTTCGATCCTTCTGTCCATCGTATATGTCAACTTGCCTGTAGACCTCTCATAATTCGCTGTTCCCAGGGTTTCCTCGTCAAAATAAACTCCTGTGAGGACAACTCGGTCAGCTCCCAGATCAGCGAGCTCTTCAACAAGTGACTCTATATAAGACTCGGTATATGGTCCTTCGATATATGGCTTATCTAGCAAAAGAACAGCCTCGGTTATATTGGGCATAAGAACATCGGCCTTCATTGCCAGCTTTCTCATATACGAAGGAAACTCAGCAGAGAAGCTTTTATACAACACCCCGTTATCCGCCATAACAGGATCAACAAACCTTTGTGTGTCGGAACTGCTCAGCAGATCGAAGCATTCTTCCAAGATACTCAATTGGTCGATTGACCCGACATATCCGGTATATATTGCATCAAACTCAATGCCAACAGTTTTCCAGTGCTCAGCAATTGGCATTATCTCATCTGTCATATCTTTGAACGTATACCCCGTAAATCCCCCTGTATGAGTGGACAACACCGCTGTCGGTATAACACTTGTCTCAATGCCTGCAGCAGAAATTATCGGTAGAGCGACGGTTAGCGAACATCTGCCAAAACAAGAAATATCGTGTATGGCTGCAACTCTCTTCTGTCTTTTCATTCTCTCAATACTCCTCATAAAATGTCTTTTACAGTCTGTTTTATAGCACACTGTTGTTGACAAGATCTGTTTGTTATTATAAATTAATGAAGGGAAATGTCAACTTATAATTGACTCTGGAATGATTTATTTAGGAGAATACATCATATGACTATTAAGAAGCTGTACGAGCGACTGCTCAAAGCTGAGATCAACGGGCAGTTGAATGAAGAATTAGATAGGCTGAAAGAAGATGCCTACGACCCGTACCAAATTGATTGCCTGTTAAATCCCGAAAAATGTACTCCCGTCTGGCGCCTTGGGCAATGTAACTGCTCCGACGAGGAAAAGGAACACTGCAGGGCAAGTTGCCTTTTCGAAGCAATCACAATTGATGAAAACGGCAATGCCATAATCGATCCTGAGCTCTGCACAGGTTGCGCGGAGTGTATTGAGCTCTGTAAAGAGAGTAACCTTGCCGAGCGGAAAGATTTGATAGCAGCTCTACAAGCAGTTAAATCTTCCGACGCCCCTGTCTATGTGCTTATTGCTCCGGCATTTATCGGACAGTTCCATAAAGATGTGACCCCTGGGAAACTAAGAAGTGCCTTCAAAAATTTAGGATTCACCGGAATGTTGGAGGTTGCACTATTTGCTGATATTCTTACCCTCCGAGAAGCATTTGAATTCAACAAAAAGGTAAAAAGTGAGGAAGACTTCTTACTTACAAGCTGCTGTTGCCCGATGTGGATTGCTATGATCCGTCGGATATACAAGGAGTTTCTTTCCCATGTCCCCGGTTCGGTTTCTCCTATGGTAGCCTGCGGTCGCTCAATAAAGTTGCTTGAACCTGGCGCCATCACTGTATTTGTCGGTCCTTGTGTAGCAAAAAAAGCTGAAGCCCGAGAGTCGGATATAAAGGACGCCATTGATTTCGTACTAACTTTTGAAGAGGTGGCTGAGCTTTTTGAGTATACCGGCATTGATCCCTCCAGACTCGAGGAAGACGATAGAGATCATTCATCACTTGCTGGTCGTATCTATGCAAGGACCGGAGGAGTTAGCGAAGCTGTAAAACTTGCTGTAGAACGCATCTCTGCTGAGAACTCTTTGGCTGTACGCCCAATCCAAGCTGATGGTATTCGTGAGTGCAAGGCGATGATGCAATCACTCAAGGACGGAGAGATAGACGCAAACTTCATTGAGGGTATGGGTTGCGTAGGCGGCTGTGTAGGTGGACCCAAGGCTATACTTGATAGAGAAGAGGGTAAAACAAACGTTAACGAATACGGCAGCCTCGCGCAACATGTTACACCTATTGATAACCCTTATGTTATTGAGCTACTTAATAGGCTCGGCTTGACGAAGGTAGAGGAACTAATAACAGAAGACTCATTATTCTCGAGAGACTTTCTCAATTAGCTCTTGTGCTTGTTTCACGCCCCTTCGCATTAAACACAGCTATCGGGGTAGAATATTGTACAGTTTATCAATATAGAATTAGTTCTGCAAATTATACCAACAATAGTCGCAGCGAATTATTCCTTTCTTAACAA
>JAAYOS010000121.1 GCA_012520195.1 Clostridiales bacterium
CAAGGGTATCGGGATTTTGGAAATGTCAAAAGTATTTGATGATAGGCAGAAATGAAAGAAACGGCATAGCCGTGGCTATACCGTTTCTCTCTTGCCCTTCGATGTTTTCTTAACTGGAAACACCAAATATCGACAGTCTTTTTTATGGTCGAGGCGACAGGACTTGAACCTGCGGCATCTTGGTCCCAAACCAAGCACTCTACCAAACTGAGCTACGCCTCGATGTAAATAAGCTATAAGCACAAAGTGTATTATAGCATATTTACGAAAATTTGCAAGGCAAAAATCTTTATTAAAAATTACCGTAAATTGTTGTTAATACCTAATATACTACAAGTCACTCACGCGTTCGATTGCTGCTACGATTATATCACACGCCTTGTATACTGCTCCATCGTCAAAACCCTCCACCATAACGCGAACCAGGGGTTCTGTTCCCGATGGGCGGACCAAAATACGTCCCTCGCTACCCAAAATCTCCTTAGCCTCGAGGGTCGCTTCATTAACAGCCTCATCCTGAGCAAGTCTATGTTTGAGATCGGGCCGAACCTTAACATTCTTCAATACCTGCGGGTACTGCTTGATGCCTGCACCGAGTTCAGAGGCCTTGAGGCCTGACACCGCCAATATCTCTAAATACTGCATAGCAGTGAGCTGCCCATCCCCAGTTGTGGCTTTATCGAGGAAAATCAGATGGCCTGACTGCTCTCCACCAAGCATATAGTCGCCCTTCTTCATCTCCTCTAAGACATATCTATCCCCAACGTCTGCGGTTATTACGTTAATCCCGTTCTCTTTTGCATACATGTGGAATCCGAGATTTGACATCACAGTTGCAACGATCGTATTCTTAGGAAGCTTTCCAGCTTTTTTCAAATGTACGCCGCAGACTGCCATAATCTGATCACCGTCTATTATTTCGCCCTTTTCGTTTATCGCAAGGCAGCGGTCAGCATCCCCATCGAATGCGATACCCACATCATAGCCACCAGCTACAACCATTTTCGAAAGGCTGTTGAGATGGGTTGAGCCGCAATTGTAGTTTATATTTACTCCGTTGGGCAGGTCATAGAGTATTTCTGCGTCCGCTTTGAAACGTCTGAATATATTCTTGGCGGTCACCGCTGCGGAACCGTTAGCACAGTCAACTAGGACTCGAAGACCTTTCAAGTCACTCTGTATGCTACCCACAACATAGTCGATGTATTGTTGAAGCGCAACATCGCTTATATTGGCGACACCAATTTCGTCATAGGTTTTCAGTACGACCCCGCTTTTTATGCGGGCCTCAATTTCGTCTTCTATCTCATCGGGAAGCTTATACCCCTCAGAGTTGAACAGCTTTATGCCATTATGCTCATATGAGTTATGAGATGCGGATATCATGATTCCGGCATCAGCTCCAAGTTTCTTGGTTAAATAGGCCACAGCGGGTGTAGGAACAACACCTAGCAATTGCACATCTCCGCCCACCGAGCAAATACCGGCTGTGAGTGCCGCCTGAAACATATCGGATGAAATGCGTGTATCTTTCCCTATTAAAAAAAGTGGCTTGTGGTTCCCAGCCTCCTTAAGCACCTGCGCTGCTGCCTGGCCTGCTCTTAATGCTAAGTCACAAGTCAAATCTTCATTTGCAACGCCACGGATACCATCGGTACCAAACAGTCTACTCATAAATCCTCCCCCAATTTTATGATCGGCATGACAGAGAACCATCCCTCCGTCCCTGTTTACGCCGGCATTATTCAAACAAGGTTTGTTGCTGTGATTGCTCCTCACCAACAAACGGAACGTTTAGGTGATCATAGGCGAGCCTCGTCGCGCACCTTCCACGCGGTGTCCTGTTAAGAAAGCCCAACTGCAGTAGGTAAGGCTCGTATACGTCCTCGAGTGTAATCGACTCCTCTCCGATTGTTGCGGCGAGTGTGTCGAGCCCTACAGGTCCGCCGTCGAAGTGGTTGATAATGCTGAAAAGCATTCTGCGGTCTGTGGAATCCAGACCGATGTCGTCGACCTCGAGCATACTCAGTGCTGCGTCAGCCACATCTTTTGTGATAACACCGTCGGCACGCACCTGTGCGTAGTCGCGGATGCGCCTGAGCAGCCTGTTGGCTATACGCGGTGTCCCACGCGAACGGCGCGCAATTTCAAACGCGCCATCATCTTCGATGTCAATCTGCAGGATCGATGCACTGCGGCGGACTATTTTCAATACTTCCTCCGGAGTGTACAGCTCCAGCCTCAGTATAACACCGAAGCGGTCACGAAGCGGGGCTGAGAGCTGACCGGCTCTTGTAGTTGCACCAACAAGGGTGAACCTTGGAAGGTCGAGCCGTATGGAGCGCGCTGAGGGCCCCTTGCCAATGATTATATCGAGGGCATAGTCCTCCATTGCGGGATACAAAATTTCCTCAACAGCCCTATTAAGTCTATGAATCTCGTCAATAAATAGAATATCGTTTTGGTCAAGGTTTGTAAGCAGTGCAGCCAAATCTCCGGCCTTCTCGATAGCAGGGCCGGATGTAATACGAATGCTAGCACCCATCTCATTTGCAATTACGCCGGCAAGTGTGGTTTTGCCGAGCCCCGGAGGTCCGTATAGCAGCACGTGATCCATTGATTCTCCACGTAGCTTCGCCGCCTCGATACATACCGTGAGGTTTTCCTTCGCCTTCTCCTGACCGGTATATTCCGAGAGGGTCTGCGGACGCAGTGTAACCTCATTTTCATCCATCCCCGACAGGGTGGAGGACACAATGCGCTCCTCTAAGCCGTCCTGGAACTCTATACTCATTACTTACCACCTGCCATATTCTTAAGTGCGAGTCGGACAATTTCCTCCACTGAAAGTCCACTAGAATCAATACCTCTGAGAGCAGCACCAACTTCCTGAGCTGTATAGCCAAGAACACCGAGAGCAGCTGACGCCTCCGACAGATTTGAGCCAAATGAGGCATCCAGCGGAACAAATCCGGGCTCTGAGCCAAGTCCTATCTGCTCTTTCTTAATCTTGTCCTTCAACTCCAGTATGATGCGTTGTGCGGTTTTCTTACCGATTCCCGGGGCCTGCGTCAGCATCTTCTCGTCTCCACTGATTATGTATGCTGCCAGCTGACTAGGTGGCGCTGTGGACAACATTGACATAGCAACTTTTGGACCGATACCCGATACAGATATCAGCATCTTAAAGAAATTGAGCTCCTCACGGTCAATAAATCCATAGAGATCAAATATATCCTCACGAACATGCAGATATGTATATAGTCGGACACTCTGCCCTGTTTCAAGCTGAGAGAGTGTGTTTAGCGAGGTGTTACATGCATATCCAACTCCACCTGCATCAATAACGGCAAGGCCGCTCTCTCTGTAAGTAACTGTACCTTCGATATAGTAAAACATATAACGGCCTCCGGTTGTGGTATTTTCTTATTATGTCGAACTGTCAACCAGCTTCTGCATGCCAGCAGAGTGACCGTGGCAGATAGCTATTGCAAGCGCATCAGCAGCGTCATCCGGCTTTGGGGTATTATCTAGCTTGAGAATTCTCCGCGTCATATCCATGACCTGACTTTTCTCGGCTTTGCCGTACCCCACTACCGCCTGTTTAACCTGCAGTGGTGTGTACTCATACAGAGGTAAGCCACTCCTAGAGCACTCTAGCAGTATTACTCCTCTTGCCTGCGCTACACTGATACCGGTTTTTCTGTTCGTTGTGAAAAACAGTTCCTCAACTGCTGCGCAATCCGGCTTGTAGATGTTGATCAGTGTAGTAATATCGTTCGATATTTCAAGCAGGCGAGTGCTTGTCGGGAGCCCCGCGGCAGTCGTAATTACCCCGTACTGTACTACTTTGAACTTGTTTCTGTTGTAGCTTACAATTCCATAACCAACAGTCGCAATTCCGGGATCTATTCCCATAATAATCATAAAGATACTACCCTTAATTTTCTCAATCGCTTATCTATTTCAAATTCAACACACGGCCTAGTGCATTCATAACTCCCAACTTCGATGACTCATATGTGAGTCCACCTTGGAGAAACGCCACGTAAGGTGGGCGCATAGGTGCATCGCAACTCAGTTCGATGGAAGCACCCTGAATGAATGTGCCGGCTGCCATGATAATGTCACAATCGTACCCCGGCATAGGTGCCGGTACCGGCGTTACAAAAGAATCTACCGGTGAAGCTTCTTGTATTCCCTCACAGAATACCCTTACCTGTTGCGGGTCGCCAAACTCTATTCTTTGAATGATGTCGTGGCGCTCCTCGTCCCATCCGGGCGAGCACTTATATCCCGCTATTTCCATTATTTTAGCGCAAAAAACGGCTGTTTTCAAGCTGTTTGCAACGATATGGGGCGCCAAGAACAGCCCCTGATACAGCAACCTGTTCTGCCCAAATGTGCTCCCGCATTCGCCTCCGATACCGGGCACAGTCAGTCGGAACGCCGCCTTCTCCACAAGGTCCTCTCTGCCGACAACATATCCACCCGACTCCGCAATGCCGCCTCCGGGATTCTTTATGAGCGAGCCACAGAGCAGGTCTCCTCCATCAACTCCACCCGGCTCCTCCGCTTCCGCAAACTCTCCATAGCAGTTGTCAACAACAATTACCGCATCGCTTACACCACGGATTGCCCTGCACAACTCCTTTATCTGGACCACTGACAGGGATGGTCTTACCGAGTATCCACATGAACGCTGGATCAACACTGCGCCGACATCGGGGGATGCAGCTGCCTTTGCTACTCCTTCTACGTCTGGAGTACCGTCCTCAAGCAGATCTACCTGCCTGTATCCTATTCCGTAAAACTTCAGTGAGCCGTGGTAGTCTCCACGTAAGCCGATAGGGCCATGTATAGTGTCATAGGGTGTTCCGTTTGCCATGAGAAGAACCTGTCCAGGTCTCAGTGCGGCAAAAAGTCCGGATGAAATAGCATGTGTTCCATTAACAAAGCCCA
>JAAYOS010000012.1 GCA_012520195.1 Clostridiales bacterium
ATGGTAGATGAGCGCGAACAAGTACGCAGGCACCACGCTATGCTTCGAGATTTAGGTGCTGTTTGACAACCGACCTCTTTTGTCAACACAGACTGAAAACCACATCCTATAAATCCACTAATAAACACCCCGCAAGCTTACTGCTTGCGGGGTGTCTATTAGTGGATTTCGCACCAGACTCACGTACTGTGTGTCGCGAAAACCATCTAGACGAAACTACCTACTTAGAAAGAGACGTCAAACTTAACTAGTTCTGAGCCAATCTCCTGCTCGGTCATATACAGTGCAGGGGAAAGCTCCTTAATCTCGTCCACCGTCACCTCACGTCCCAGCTCTTCCGAGAGGAATATTCCATCTGTTATCAGTAGCTGCTGAGCAGCAATCTCAGGTGTGTTGTACCTTGTTTCGTCATTGAGAATACCTAACTTGTATGCTAGCCACATAACCTGGTTGTCGTTATAGAGCAGAATATCCGGGTTTACTCTCTGCTCAATCTGCATGTTGTAGCTGCACTTCGGGTCAATTTCAACGCGCTGTCCATCAGTATCTCCGTAGAACCTTAGTTCTGGCTCTCTGCCCGAAGAGACAAAGGGAGGAGGACTCGGAGAATTTGCGGGCCTAGCAAAACTGCCTCCAGTGGTATCAGTATTGATAATCTCAAGTCCGCCTTTCGATCCGAGGATATATGTCATGCTGTAATCTTTGTAGTTGCAGGCCGAAGTGGTAAGGAAGTGGAATCCCATACCATTCTCAAATCTTGCAAAACCGTTGCCTATATCCTCAACACCGAAACCGTCAGGATTGGTAATTAGCCGTTCATCCAACTCCATTCCTTGCTTTGCTAAACCAGATACGCTCTTTAGCTTAGGTAAGCCTAAGACATATAGCATCTGTCCAATTACATATACGCCAAGGTCAATGGTTGGACCATGTCCTGCCGCGCGCTTTGAGTAAAAGTCCGTTGTAAAACTAGGAAGGTCGTACCCTGGACGCCTTCTTGTTGTGACCATCTCGAGGTTTGCAAAATAGGGTGTACCCAATTTTCCCTCCGCAATCATGTCTCTAGCGGTACGTGTCTGCAAGTTCATGAGCGAACTCATCTGGACGTGGTATTTGCGTCCAAGCTTCTTTGCACAATCAATCATTAGTCGTGCGTCGTGGTAGCTTGCAGCAGAAGGCTTTTCACAGTATACGTCAAACCCTGCCTTCATCGCAGCAATTGAGATAGGTACGTGTAGGTTGTTGTGAACACAGACATCGATCGTGTCAATATCGTCTCTCTTTAGCAACTCACGGAAATCTGTGTACATGTCTTTCTCGTCAAGCCCGTACCTCTCTCCCCAAGCTTTAAGACGTCTTAGGTCGATCTCAGCTACGGCTACCACCTTTGCAGTAAATCCTAACTGCCTGGCACGCATTTGGATGTTAGAGTAGATGTTCATGTGGCGGTGTGATATCTGACCTGCTCCAATTATTCCTACTCTTACTTCTCTTATTTCCTTCATTTCCTTCACTCTTTCTATATAAATTTTTCCTTACAAGGTTACCTACTTATTGTTCAATATCTTTTTTATCATTGCGACACATCGTCTTGTCATCTCGACAGAGTCGTAGCCGCCTTCGTCTTCATACTCCACTACGACATATCCATCAAAATTAGAATCGACTATTGTGGAAAGTACCTCATCATATGGAATGCTTGCCTCTTCTAAATCCTCGCTTACATAATGGCACTTAGCATGGAACTCAAAGTTCTGAGGAATTATAGACTTCAGGCCTTCAAGGTCGGCCTCCCTACGGAACTGAACAAAGCCGTATGAACTTGCAACTGCACCTAGGACCGCACTGTTCGCTCCAGCTTTTAGTAGTCTCTCTGTTGCTTCCTCCTGCGGCACCTCGTCATACCGCATCTGTGCAAGCATATCCAGCATCTCAGGCTGTGCACCGTTTGCAAGGGCCCGGTCCCAGTATGGCTTATTGGGTTTTGTAGAAAAACACCCAAAGTCGGTAATAAATCCTAAATACTGTGAACCGCATTTGTCGAACGCTTCCCTGTACTCCATTATTTTGGGAGACGTTGGAGTCTCCGGATTATGGATCTCGATGCCAACTCTGACCCCGTATTCCTCCGCGTATGGCGCAAGGCGTACCATAGCCTCGGGTCCTATTAAGTACTGCTGTCTCATAACACCGCAACCAAGGCGATGTGCACTCTTGATATCGTTTATTGCCCTGGAGAGCATCTCGTCATCGGTCAAATCTCTACCCTTTAACAGTCCCCTATCCATGTTAGCGGCATAACAAATGGGCTTAATGCCGTACTTGTCCGAATAACGGGCAAACTCTCCTGCGACCTCATCGGTCACATATGGGTATGAGGCTATCATCTGGGCTGCAACTATCTCATATCCTTCGCATCCGATTTCTGCAGCTTTACGTATGCAGTCCTCCAAACTCATATGACCTTGAATATAAGGTGTTCCAAAACTAAACAGAGAACACGCTATCTTAATGTTTGACATTGCTTCTCCCCCCCTCTTAGAATTTCACCCGGAGTTTTTTCGTACCGCAGTTGTCGACCGGCATATACTTGTTCGGGCCAATAGCCATATAGGGCGACCTGAACATGAGCCTTAGTTCGATATCGTGCTCCCCTTCTGGTAGTCCGCCACCCTTACGCACAAAGATTGTAGCGGGCTCTGTAACCCTCCAGAACTCATTGCAGCAAGTCTCTAGCTGACAGACTCCGAATTCCTTATCGTGAAGCCTGAATCGGATAGATTCGGTATCGATCTTTTCTCCGTTAACTGTCACTTCCAGCTCCTCGATAACCGACAAAAACTGTCCCCGGTAGTAGTCCAGACGGATGTCAAACTGAAAACCAACCCTCTTACCATTTACATAGCAGTTTTCTAAACTGTCGCTTACGATCACATCAACCATATTAAACTTCATTGCGAAAGCCATGCTTCTCCTCCCCTCTCAGTACCAATAATACTATAATTCACACTAACATAACCAGACTACCTGCAAAGATAGCATGTCCATAACGCAACATACCCCGATACTTTCAGAAAATTCCTGAAGATAACTTTTCCTGCATAGCTATTTTACACTATTTTAGCGACGATTTCCACTATATTCTGAACGATTCTTTTCGAATTTTTTCCCATTTGACATTAACCAACTGACTTATGTTTATCCTGTGATGTCCGAGTGATGCCAGATTTCCCTCAAAGGATAATGGTGTACTATTTATTACCCACTTGTATTCAAATAAAATCACATAGTGCAACATATCGCACAATTTGCATGAAAAAGTTTTGTATTGTTTTGCGGTTGAATGTTCGATAAAAACAATATAGAATAGATATGAAGAGTTGATGGAAGGGCGGATATGAATGGTAGATCATGCCGGACTTATTGAGGTGTTAGAAAACTATCCGGTTATAGCCGCGGTTAAGAGCCACAGGGACATATACTATTGCCTAACTTGTAACTGTAAAGTTGTATTCGTTCTGTATGGGAATATCAACTCAATAAAAGACATCGTACACCGTCTCAAAAACGCGGGTAAAATTGTTTTTGTGCATATCGATTTGCTTGATGGCCTATCTGCACGGGAAGCGGCAGTTGACTTCCTGGTAAAAAACACACAGATAGACGGGATCATCTCAACAAAACCATCTCTTATCCGTTACTGCAGATCACTCAATTGCCTTGCAATACAACGTTTCTTCGTTCTCGATTCTTTAGCATTGGAGAACATACGTAAGGCAGACCAAAATGACAGCGCAGACCTGATTGAAATTCTTCCCGGTCTAATGCCTAAAATAATCCGGAAGTTGAGCGTCGAGCTGAACAAGCCGCTTATAGCAGGTGGACTGATAAGCGATAAGGAGGACGTCATTACTGCTTTATCTGCCGGGGCAATTGCAATATCTTCAACAAATCACGACGTATGGTCTATGTAACACTTCTTAAATAAAACAAACATACTCAGGGTAGAAATATCCTGTGGTCAGTATATTACTTGGTGTATACCTTGAGAGTATTAGAGCAAAGGGTAAACAGTATAGCTGTTTTCTTATGCTCTTTTTCTTTTGCCCATGCACGCTTCAGTTTAATACAAAATGTCTGGAGGACATCGAACAATGATAAATAAATATGATGTAGCCATCATAGGTTGTGGGATAATTGGCGCTTCTCTAGCCTATGAGCTAAGTCGCTACAAGACAAGAGTTGTAGTTCTGGAAAAAGAAAATGATATCTGTTGCGGCACTACAAAAGCAAACAGCGCAATAATCCATGCCGGCTACGATCCACAGCCAGGCACACTCATGGCGGAGTTGAATGTTAAAGGCTGTCAAATGGCAAAGGAACTCTGCGCCGATTTGGGTGTACCGTATCGGCAAACTGGATCACTAGTACTTGCCTTTGACGATACCGACATGCAAACTCTGAATACACTGTATCGTAGAGGTGTTGAAAACTCCGTTCCCGGGCTCCGTTTGCTCTCAAGAGACGAGCTCCGAGCTATTGAGCCGGAAGTCTCTGAATCTGCAATCGGGGCACTATATGCGCCTACTGCTGCCATTGTAAGCCCATGGGAGTATGGAATAGCACTTGCTGAAACGGCAGTTAAGAACGGTGTTGACCTCCTACTCTCGACGGAAGTTCTCTCAATAACAGATGAGAGTGACCACTGGAGTCTTCAAACAAAAGACCAAGTTATTAAGGCCGATTTTGTAATTAATGCTGCAGGTGTGAACAGTGACATAATTCACAATATGGTAGCAGAACCGGCTTTCAAGATAACACCAAGCAAGGGTGAGTACTACCTTCTTGATAAATCGGAAGGTGATAGAGTACGGCATGTGGTATTTCAATGCCCAACCGTAAATGGCAAGGGTGTGCTGGTCTCACCCACAGTTCACGGTAACCTGATCGTTGGTCCAAATGCCGTCGCTACCAATCGCGAAGATTTGGCAACCACTGGAGAGGGATTGGACTTCATCAGGAACTCCGCAGTTCGAAGCGTCCCCTCGATATCATTCGGTGAAAATATACGCAACTTCGCAGGATTGCGTGCAAACAGTGATGTCGATGACTTTATTATCGGGATATGTGCCCGACACTTTGTTGACCTTGCGGGAATAAAATCTCCCGGCCTTACTGCTGCTCCCGCCATAGCTGTACATGCAGTTGGCCTGCTAAAGGATGATGGGCTAAAGCTGGAGAATAAGGAGCACTGGAATGGAACACGCAAAAGAATACGCTTTTCTGAACTCACGCCCGAAGAAAGAGCTCAGCTTATCAGTAATAACCCGGCATACGGAAGAGTCGTCTGCAGATGCGAAACAATAACCGAGGGCGAAATAATCGATACACTGAGAAGTCCTATCCCAGCCCACACCGTTGACGGAGTAAAGAGACGCGCCGGAAGCGGTATGGGCAGGTGTCAGGGTGGCTTTTGCGCTCCAAGAATCGTGGAGATCATATCTCGTGAATATCAAATTCCACCGGAACAGGTTTTGCAGGACGGCGAAGGTAGCTTTATACTAGCTGAGCATACCAAGAGGAGGGAGATTTAAGATGCATGTCAAGATACATGATCTGATTGTTATTGGCGGAGGCCCAGCAGGTCTTGCAGCGGCGTTGAGCGCCTGGGAATGTGGAGTAAAGGATATTGTAATAGTTGAGCGGGACAAGGAACTCGGTGGAATCCTAAATCAATGTATACATAACGGATTTGGTCTCCACTACTTTAAGGAGGAGCTTACAGGTCCCGAGTACGCGTCACGTTTTATCGATATGCTCCGTGATTCGTCAGTACAGGTAAAGTTAGATACCATGGTAATTGAATTAACTGACGATAAGGAGTTACACGTTGTCAGCTCTACTAACGGGTATGAAATCCTAAAAGCAAAAGCGGTAATTCTCGCAATGGGCTGCAGAGAACGTCCCCGCGGCCCTATCGGCACTCCCGGAACTCGCCCGTCAGGTATTTTTACGGCAGGCCAAGCTCAGCGTTACGTTAACATGGAAGGATACCATGTTGGCCGCAAGGCAGTGATTCTCGGTTCGGGTGACATCGGACTGATTATGGCCAGACGCCTGACCCTGGAGGGATCCGAAGTCCTTGCATGTGTTGAGATAATGCCCTACTCTGGTGGACTAGCCAGAAACATAGTCCAATGTCTCCATGACTATGACATACCGCTCTACCTATCCCACACAATAACCCAAATTCACGGGTATCCACGGGTTGAAGGCGTTACGATATCGGAAGTGGACGACAACCGTAATCCCATCCCAGGAACGGAGCAATATATTGAGTGCGACACGGTCCTGCTGTCGGTAGGACTTATACCTGAGAATGAACTGTCAAAGGGAGCGAATATTGCGATAGACAGCCGCACAGGCGGTCCAATTGTCAATCAAAGTTTAGAAACAAGCGTTGAAGGCATTTTCGCTTGCGGGAATGTAGTACATGTCCATGACCTGGTCGACTACGTGACTTATGAGAGCAGTGAAGCTGGTAAGTCAGCTGCCCAACGAATACTAAAAATCGCCTCTTCAAATAGTGCCGACATTACGCACAGTATCACTGATGAGAACGCGGACGTAATTCAACTGATAAACGGAAACGGTATTTCTTACACTGTACCCCAGCTGATTGACCTAAAGGTGAAGTTACATAACATTGAGGTCTTCTTCCGCACAAACCGCATATTTGGCAAAAGTACAATCCATGTAAAGGCGGGTAACAGTGAGCTAAAGCGATTTAAGCGAGTCAGGCTAACACCCGGAGAGATGGAGAAGATCGTCATTGATGAAGACACACTAAGACAGTGCATCTCAAAGGGATTTGATGAGATCGAGGTTTCGGTCACCGAGGATCCAGCAAGTGAGGAAAATGTGCATTTCCCTGTGGAGAAGACCGTGACCTTAGGGGAGGTTTTATAGTATGACTGAATTGATATGTACCGTATGCCCTAGAGGCTGTCATCTGAAGGTCTATCCCGAGGAAAACTACCGTGTAGAAGGTCATCAGTGCGCAAGAGGAGAAAAATACGGACAGGAAGAGGTAAAAAACCCGTGCCGGATTATCACATCTACCGTTTGTATAGAAGGGGCTGAACACCCGAGATGCCCAGTAAAGACAAACGCTCCCGTCCCCAAGCAAATGATTTTTAATGTAGTAAAGACCCTCAATAATGTCTGTCTTCGCTCCCCGGTTAAGGCCGGAGATATTGTAGTCGAAAATGCCTGCGGAACAGGCGTTGACTTTATAACAACACGTTCAATGTAGCCCACTAATTGATAAGACCAACACCATAATTTGGTGTTGGTCTTTAGTTTATTATGTATTTGTACTGCAGATGGAAAACTAGTACTCAAAAGGAATCTTTTGCTCTGCCTGCCATTGTCCAAGCTCGTCGGGGAGCTTCTTGTAAGCTGAGTCGGGTATTTTTACTACCTCACCACTTGTGAGCGTGACCTCAGCAAATCCGTTTGTCTTTCTGACAACAGTGCGGGTTGTACCAGCAAACTGTCCTGGTCGATCCCAGTAAATGACTTTGATGTCGTCTCGCATAAAGACCCTTTGACTGAGAGCCTTCTTCAGAATAAACCCATTCTCATACAGTTCAATGCCAGAATGAGTTATCTGCCGGACAATATAGGCTACCAATAAGACAGCTGCTACAACACTAATAACTGAAAGCACTTGTGACAGGGTAGAAGTGCCGTCCCCCCTCGGTGTCGGAAAAACAACGAAGCCCAACATGAGAAGTCCGATAACTGGATAAAGCAGGGGCATGACTAGGCCGAGACTTATTCTTATGCGTTTCTGTTTTTCACCCAGATCTTTGTTCATCTACATAACTCCTTTGTGATATTGTAAACCTAAGAAGATTATACCATATTCAAAGATATATGCAATTATTATTTACCAAAATAGTGAACTTTCAGGGTCAAAACTTATGCATCTTTTTTCAGCTTTTCTTCGTTCCTTCAAAAAGCCCAATCTCCGGACTATAGTTAAGGGATGACAAGATGTAGTTGAGGCAGCTCTCAGTAATATACTCATGACAGCTGCACAGATCCCCATCGATGTCTGCCCACATATATCTGCTGCTATCGTTCAAAATATCTCCATCACAGGATACGGCTCCCGCATATACCTGCAAACGCCGCTGATCTAGAACATGATAAAAATCCAGCACTCTTTGAAGTGTGATGTCTCTTTCATCCATCGATGTTTCAGTATTCAGTCTTCTGTACGCGCATTCAATGCCGCTTTCTTCCGGTCTGCGCTTACCACCGATGAAATCGAAATTATCTGTGTTTTCCCCTTTGCACTTGCAAAGTAACACTTTGTTGGTGTCTGTGTTATAGACAAACACAAGAGAGTAATTACTCCCATAGTACATATTAAGTACCTCCAATAAAGTATTATTTATTTCCTAATTGTTCCTAAATATCACAATTAAGGAAAAATTCATTTATTGGATTATAGCAGATTTTTCCACAATAATCAACCTATAATTTGAAATTATTGTAATAACTTACACTTGTTTTAGCAGAAATTTGCGCTACTGCGTATATTTCTGTCACTATTCTTGACAAATACCCCCTCCGCAAAAGCCCATATGGAAACACTCCCCTCTGGGGAGCCCTGAGTTTTGTTAAATCAGGTATACACCCAAAGGGGAGCTTATAGTTTATCTATTTGCCAAGTAAATATCTGAAGTAGTCTGATTTAAGTGTATCCCAGGAGAGGTTCACGCGCCCCACAACCTCAGCGTTCCTCTCTAGTATTTCCTCGGTAACCTCATCGCCATAATCTGCCGAATAATAGGTCACGCCGTCGTACCATGAATAACCTCTGAACATTACATAGCCGGGATGGTTTCCACCGAATATGTCATCGCCTATGAAGTACTTTAGATCGACATCGAGCCCAAACATGTTTACTACAGTTGGAAATATATCGATAGTTGATGTGATCATACTTATTTCGCGCGGCTCCATATCTTTGCTATATATGATAAACGGGGTATTGCAGAGTAGATCCGTGTTACTGACCCCCTTGATTTTAAGCAGATATTCGGTGTCACTCATATATTTAGCATAATGGTCGGAGAAAAGTATCACCACAGTGTCCTCAATAAATCCACTCTCCTCCAGCTTCTCCATCAGTTGACCAATAAAGGCATCGGTCTCCATTGCATGTGCTATGGCATGATAGTATTCAAGCGAGTTTTTATCTTCACCGGTTATACCCTTCGAATTTGCAGCGTCGATCGCCCTCTGTAAGTGTGGTTCTGATATTGTCCCCATCTCCTCCGTGTAGGGTCCGTGTCCGGAGAAAGTGATCACGAAGCTAAAGAAGGGTTCTTGCGCAACTATCTTGTCAAAGCCATTAATGAGATGACTGTCTTTCATATAGTGGCCCATGCCTAAGTTATACCAACAGTGATACTCTTCGAACCCGATTGCCCGGTGGATGTTTCCCCTGTCATAGATGCTCGGTTCGGCACTGTGGAAGGAATTTGCGGCATATCCCTTCTCTTTGAACAGCGATGGCAGTGACCATGAGAAGCAGTTAGCAGTATATGTACTCTTCCGTGTTCCGGATGTTGGCGTTAGGACTCCCGTAAGTGCGGTAAACTCGGTATTAAAGGTGCCCGCATTAATAAACAGGGGGGTGTAGTGGTTAGCGAAATTGATGCTTTTCTGCTGAAGGGAGTAGAGCTCCGGCATGTAGTCCTCATCTATCATCCAGGTATCTATAGACTCGAGCATAATATATATAAGGTTCTTCCCCTCAAATACACCAGTCATCTCGTTTGGAATATTATGCCTGTCCTCCCTTTCGGCATAAGCTGCATCCAGCTCCGCATATATTGAGGATTTCTCAATCCACTCCTCCAGTCCAGATGTCTTTATTAAGTCCCGTACAGTGAATTGATATATTCCCGAAACGCCCATGCTCTGATTCACATCAGTAAAGTCGGCGTAAATTACGCTCTCAGTTTCCTCAGCAGATGCGACGCTCCAGCTCATTTGGCTGGTGGCACCCTGTTCCATAAGAGTCGAATGTATTACCAGGATGGCACATGCAGACACTAGCGCTCCAGCCACGTAAGAAATTACTTCTGTTTTCATTTTTGTTCTTGATTCCGCGGCGGATAGCCACGCAGCAAATCCCATAATGAAGACCGAGAAGAAAGCGGTGAATACCAAAAGCTTTCGTACTTTGAGGTATGTAAAGCTAAAGAATTTGATGCCGTTGCCGAGATACGTAAGGTCAGCGAATGAAAAGAAGTTGTTAAATATCGTAAAGCCGACAGCGTGGGCTATGTTGAATATTGCATATATCGAAACAATAACCATCATGGTTATGCGCTTTGCCACTCCCGGTATAACACCGATAACACAAGTCATAAGCAATGACCAGAAGAATGTAAACATCATCGGGTAATATGATAGCAGTCCGGTAGTGAACACAAAATCATAAATATATCTGAAGGAGAGATCCAATATAACAAAGCTTAAGAAGCAGAGAGGTAGATACAGCGGTTCTAGCCTTAATCGTAATTGCACTGCAAGGCTCAGCTTCCTTATCTCTGCAGGTGTATTGTCTTTCGTCTTACTCATATACATGGACTCCATTCTCTATGTAGTAATTTGAAAGGTACTTCATTTAGTGATATGAGAAATCTTGTGCATATATTTCTCTACCGATTATTCCATATCAGTATAACACAAATAAAAGCGTATGGTACAGGTTTTTGGGCGCTCGATAGACTTGTTGTTAACGGGGTTTCAATATGCTATTATTAGTGTATAAACATTAGGAATAGGCACCATAGAATCAGCTTCAGTAAGATTCCGGGGAGTTTTTATGAGAAAATGTCTACTGCACTTTAGGACCATCACAAAACATAGGCACATGGTCATCCGTCACTGTTTCAAGGCTGGTATTCCGTTTCGGGGGCTATTCCACGATCTTTCAAAGTATGGCCCTGCTGAATTTATAGTCGGCGTAAAGTATTATCAGGGAAACAGGAGCCCTAACGAAGCAGAACGCGAAGCAATAGGATACTCGACCGCATGGATGCACCACAAAGGGAGGAACAGGCACCACTTTGAGTACTGGACGGACTATAATCCGGTCACCAAGTTGTTGCAGCCAATCCCCATGCCCTATAAATATGTTGTGGAGATGTTCTGTGACCGTGTCAGTGCAAGTAAAAACTACATGAAGGATAACTACACAGACTCCTCCCCCCTTGAGTACTTTCTGTCGGCAAAGGAAGGGCGGTTTATCCACCCAGAGACATCGGATCAGATCGAGGGACTTCTGAGAATGCTCGCAAACGAGGGCGAACAGAAAACCTTCAGTTTTATACGAAAAAGATTAGCATCAGGTAGAGGATGAAAACGGATACAACGTGTGTTGCAGATTGCGATCCGTGTGTGTTACCGGGTATTGTTTTGATACTCAAAATATAGTAGACTAATTGTTAGATTTATACATTTACATACTTGACTAAGGTTGCAGCAAATCTGAGATTACTCTGCAATCAGATGGAGGAGTCTATGACGAAATATTATCTTGCTGTTGATATCGGCGCATCAAGCGGACGACATATGCTCGGCTATGTCGAAGGCGGAAAGATAGTCCTCGAGGAGGTGTACCGCTTCGACAACGGCATGGTAGATATAGAGGGGCACCTCTGTTGGGATCTCGACAGAACCTTTCTTGAAATAAAGAGAGGTCTTGTCAGGTGTCGTGAGCTTGGCAAGATTCCCGTTTCTATGGGCATTGACACGTGGGGAGTCGACTATGTCCTACTAGACGAAAAGGGACACGTACTCGGCCAGACCTTTGCATACCGCGACCACAGAACTGACGGCATGGATGCCGAGGTTTCAAAGATCATCTCTGAAAAGGCGCAGTATGCGCGGACCGGAATTCAAAAGCAAATCTTCAACACTATCTATCAACTCTATGCTCTGAAGTCACAGTCACCCGAGATTCTTGAAAAATCCCATAGCTTCTTAATGATACCGGACTATTTTAACTATCTCCTCACCTCTGTCAAAATGAACGAGTATACAAACGCGTCAACAACCGGGCTTCTTAACGCAGAGACAAAGGATTGGGACAGTGAGCTGATCGAGATGCTCGGATTCCCTCAAAGGCTTTTTGGTGAACTGAATATGCCGGGAACTGTAGTAGGTAGGTTCTCTCCCGAGGTTGCTGCTGAATTAGGTTTCAACTGCGAAGTTGTGCTCCCTGCAACGCACGATACCGGCTCTGCATTCATGGCTGTACCCGCACTTGACGAAAACGCCGTCTACATAAGCAGCGGAACATGGAGCTTGATGGGAACGGAGCTTCCGAAAGCCGTGGTCAATGAGGAAAGTCGTCTCGCGAATTTCTCAAACGAGGGCGGCTACGACTATCGGTATCGATACCTAAAGAATATTATGGGCCTTTGGATAATCCAGTCCATCCGTAAGGAGCTCGATATTAAATACAGTTTTGATGACCTATGTAGAATGGCAAGTGAGTGCGATTACTTTGAATCCGGTATAGATGTAAACCACGGTAGCTTCCTTGCTCCCAAAAGCATGATAGACGCAATAAAGAATTACTGTTCAGAGACTGGTCAGCAAATACCGCAATCGGTTGGGGAACTCATGCAGTGTGTATATGTAAGTCTAGCTCAGAGTTATGCTGAGACGCTTTCACAGCTAGAGGGCTTGACGGGCAAATCCTGTTCTGTTATACACATAGTAGGTGGCGGATCGCGCGACGACTATCTAAACGAGCTTACTGCATATTACACCAGAAAAACTGTATATGCAGGTCCAACAGAAGGAACCTCTCTAGGCAACCTTATAACACAAATGATTAAGTTTGGAGAGTTTTCCGACTTGTTAGACGCCCGTACCGCCATATCCAAGAGTTTTGATATCCGTAAAATAGTCCCTAAGGAATAATACCCCTAAGGAAGGATAACCCCAAGATAGAATAGTCCCGAGAAAGAATAGTCCCCAAAAAAAGAAGACTGATAAATATACATAATATAAAAACCTAAGTGGAAAGAAGGTACTGACTTATGAGCACTAGATTCAATCAGGCAAAAGAGGCCTATGGAAAACAGGGCATCGATGTTGAAGCTGCTCTGTCCAAGCTCAAGCAAACTCCCATTAGCATACACTGCTGGCAGGGTGATGACGTAACCGGCTTTGAAAACATGGGAGTTTCGCTTTCGGGAGGTATTCAGGCTACCGGAAACTACCCCGGCAAGGCGAGAACGCCTGAAGAGCTGATGAGCGACTTTGACCTAGCTATTAAGTTAATACCCGGAAAAAAGCGAATAAGCCTTCATGCTAGCTACGCAATAACTGACGGCGAAAAGGTAGACCGCGACAAGCTGCTTCCCAAGCATTTCGAAAAGTGGGTCGAATTTGCCAAGGCCCGCGACATCGGCATCGACTTCAACCCGACTTTTTTCAGTCACCCTTTGGCGGATGATGGGCTAACACTTTCCCACCCTGATGATAATATCCGTGAGTTCTGGGTCAATCACGGTATTGCCTGCCGACGCATAGCTGCATACTTTGCAAAAGAGCTTGGAACCCATTGCCTAAACAATGTCTGGATACCTGACGGGTACAAAGATGTCCCTGCAGATCGCTTAGGTCCGCGTTTGCGCTTGAAGGATAGCTTGGACAAAATCTTCGCCGAAAAACTTGACGGAGTAATAGACGCTGTCGAGAGTAAGGTATTCGGCATAGGTGTTGAGAGCTACACAGTAGGGAGTAGTGACTTTTATATCAGTTATGCCGCGTCTCGTCCAGGCGTTTACAACTTGCTTGACAACGGTCACTATCACCCAACCGAGTATGTCAGCGACAAAATTCCAAGCCTTCTCGCTTTCTTTGATAAGGTGCCGCTCCACGTGACGCGCCCGGTCCGCTGGGATTCTGATCATGTCGTCCTCTTTGAAGACGAGGTCAAAGAAATTGCAAAGGAGATCGTACGCAACGACGCACTGGATAAGGTCCTCATCGGGCTCGACTTCTTCGACGCCTCCATAAACCGTATTGCTGCATGGGTTGTCGGTACAAGAAGCATGCAGAAGGCTCTACTTTGGGCATTGCTTATGCCCCATTCAAAACTCAAGGAGCTGCAGGACACCGCGAACTTTACAGAGCTTATGGTTCTCAACGAAGAATTAAAGACCTATCCGTTTGGTGACATCTGGAACGAGTACTGCACCAGATGCGGAGTTCCTTCTGGCGAAGAGTGGTTTGACGAGGTCAAACAGTACGAATCTACCGTTCTATCCTCCAGATAGAAACTAATACCTGAACTGGAATCTCAGTTCCCCTTCACCGGTAATCATACATACAGAATCAAAAGGCAGACACTACGGATGCTTCTCTAAACATTCTCAGAATGTATGAGAGTACGTCCATAATGTCTGCCTTAGTGTTTGTCCTAGTACCTGGGCCTCTCCCAATGCTTGTCCTTAGGCCTGTCCTAGCGTCGTCTACCCAGTAGTTTTTCGTCTGCTCCTGTATATTTTTTTCTATATGTGTTCCTGAAAGAAGCTACGAAGTCTATCTATACTCGACTGGGATGTTGCCCACGAAGTAACAAATCTAACGCATACGTTGTCATCATCAATCTGTGCTTGGAAAAGGCATCCGAAGTCGCGGATAAGACGTTTTGCCAGCTCGTTTGGCACGATCGGAAAAACCTGATTTGTACAGGGTTCTGTATAAAACCCATATCCATTTTCACGGAAGATGTCGGCGACCTTTGAGGCCATTTCATTTGCATGTGTCGCAAGCGACAGGTACAAACCATCCTTCATCAAGGCTTCAAACTGCATTCCCAGCACAAAGCCTTTGGCTGGCATTGCAGCGCGCTGCTTCATCAGGTAGCGAAAATCCTCCTGTAGCTCCTCCTTACAGATAACGAGAGCTTCACCGAGCAGTGCCCCATTCTTTGTGCCGCCTATATAGAATACGTCAACAAGACGCGCTACCTCTTCTATCGAGAGATCGTTCAAACGAGATGTGAGCGCCGTACCAATCCTTGCACCGTCCAAGTATAGCAGTAGACCGTTCTTCAGGCATGTCTCCCGGATATCCTGTAGCTCCGATTTTGTGTAGATAGTACCCAACTCTGTAGAATTTGATATATATACCATCTTTGGCTGAACCATGTGCTCGTCCACGTGAGAGCCAACAACACTCTGGATGAGTTGTGGTGTGAGCTTACCATCGGTTCCCGGCACTGTCACGACCTTGTGGCCTGTGGCCTCAATAGCTCCGGTCTCATGGACATTGATGTGACCGGTATCGGCCGAGATGACACATTGATGGGGTCGCAAAAAGGACGATACAACCAGCAGGTTTGTTTGGGTGCCGCCAGGTATGAAATGGACATCTGCATTAGGCATGTCTATCCAGCGACGGATCAGTTCCCTAGCTCTCTCGCTGTGTTTATCCAGACCATAGCCTTCATTCTGCTCAAGATTCGACTCCAGCATGATTTCGAGGACCTTTGGATGTGCGCCCTCGCTATAATCATTTGTAAAGTTGTGCATCTTCATCTCTCCAGACCGATAAGTCATTTTTTAACTCTATCATCGCGATACTAAATGAAAGTTTACTGTATATCTGCAACATCTGCTATCCCAAAAGCTGACCAAAAGCTGAGATGTGGGGATATGAGAGACATTATAGCACACGCCCAATCAAAAACTCAACACCAACTCAACACCAACTCAACACCATTGAACCCGTTATCCCTCCACCCAGTTTGTACTATTTGTGTTACTTGTGATAGGAGTGACTCTGCGGCGATTGCTCACCCTTCCCTGTTCCTCTGATTCAGCCGATAGAACAGCGTTTAGGGTTTTCTGTATAAGAATAGCAAATGCTTCATTTCTATCTTTTGAAAATAGGTCTAGCGCTTCTTGATAATTTAATGTAATATTAATCTGAGACATGTTTCTCCTCCTACGGTAATTTGTTTGGGGTAATTACATTTTAA
>JAAYOS010000203.1 GCA_012520195.1 Clostridiales bacterium
CTCTTTCATGGCTCCAGCCACAATTTTTACTTGCTTCTCGGTCAGGCTAAAAGGATTGCTAGCGTCACCACTTGGCCCTAAGTTCATCCAGGTTAAAGCGGCCATCACGCCCCATTTTTCTTTGAGAGCCATACAGATTTCTCCCCATGTATCGAAATGAATCTTGATCTTCCTTGGCTCTAGCTCCTGCGTTTCAGGATTCCAACCTAGTTCTTGATAGAAAGCCCGGATATAATCCACGGGTGATTCAAAATCATCTACATTTAGCTCCGGGAAAGTCCTGGTCATCATGCACCTCCAATTTTGGGCATAAAAATAACCCCAGCAGAGATTAACTCCACTGGGGGCGATGCCGAACTTACTTGATACTACCTCCGGCAGTAGTTACTAAGGTAATGTGCGTTCTATTTCACAATATCCATCCATGCAGTAATAGAAATAGGTAGCATTTTCTTGTGCGTTTGCATGAACTTTAGCAACTCCTCGTTCTCGATTAGCTTCACATTCTTGGCCACCGGTTTACTCTTGTATCCAGTTGGATTATACAAAACCCAATTACCATCCATATGGGCATACATTTCAGGATCCAGCTTCTTATTTTCACTTTTGACCTGAACGTACAGGCGTTCACCATTAGCTGTCGAGACCAACTCATATTCGTATGCAATGGTATCGTTTCTCCGAGAACGCGAACTAGGAGTCATGACATAGCCAAATTTGGTCTGTAAGTACAATCCCACCAAATCCTCTAGTTCAACATGATCCAATAAATCTAAAATATCGTGAGAATCGAACATTGAGACAGAGAACGCACTTTGTCCCGACAAACTATTGAAAATCAGTCTGGAAAACTTCGCCACAGTGGAGTTACTCACTCTTTGTATCACTCTGCTGGGAATAAAGCTGTTTTTAAGCTTGCCCGGCACAGTGCGACCCACTTTATATATTTCTGCAGGGCGAATATTAAGTAAATCGGCGTCCCTAGCCTGTACATCATCTATATATTTCCAGTCACCCGTGATCTGCCCCAAGAAGTATGTTCCATCTAAGTCCCGAAGCCAGACCAGATCCCCTACTTGCATACTATTTATTAGTAAGTTGCTCGCAGATCTCCAGCTCGGATCTCCGTACTTTTCCTCACCTTTCTTGAAATAATCGTCCTTATCGATAGGTGTTTCATCCACTCTCCAGCCTATACCAACATAGCCATTCTCCACACAGATCCTCGTCGGATTTGAATTTTTATGCGAATCTGGCCTTATGTGCATTCGCCATATAGTCAACTGACATCCTCCTTTGTTTTCTAATCTCTAACACTAAGATGACTTCGGGACATCCTGAAAAGCAATTAAGTACGTCTTCCTTAAGGATCTTGACGCCAACTGTAGACACCGACCTTGAGGCTGAATTTTGCATGGGACAAACCACTATAATAACAATAATTTCTGCATTTGTTAATAAATACCTGCAATTTATGAACTTTACTATGCACGTGCAGTGCCAGTCGATAAAGACATCACCGGTATGGTTCAATACGAGTAAGCCTATCGTAAGACTTTTGTTCCTCTCCACCCTTGATCCGGACACCTCCTGTTTTTAGGCATTAAAAATCCCCAGCAGAGATTAACTCCACCGGGGTAAGATTCGCTTATACTTTTCTCCGGCCAACACCGGGACAAACACGAACCAGAGAACTCAACTCAAGGCATAATATTATTTCTTCAGTGAGTGGTAAAACTCAAGAGCCAATGGATAATAGCTTTGCGAGGCATCCTATGTTTTTGGTAGTATAGAAATACCGACAATGGCAACGTAAAATTCCATAGGCAGATGAAAAGAAGGAGCCACTGCATAGCATCCCTAAATTAGCCTCTGAGCAATTCATTGTAAGGAGGCA
>JAAYOS010000201.1 GCA_012520195.1 Clostridiales bacterium
AGCAAGATTACGAGCGGGCAGCAGAACTGTATCATCAATCCGCTCTTCAGGGACACATCGGAGCTTTTGGCAATTTGGGCAGATGCTATGCCAAAGGCTGGGGCGTTCCACAGAATGATGAAGAGGCATACTATTGGCTATATTTGGCTATAGAGGAAGGTTATACGGAACCTATAGCACTCAAAGATGAAGTGGCCGATAAGCTCTCCGGAAAACAAAGAAAAGCGATTGAGAAAAAAGCAGAGGAGTGGCTAAAGAGCCTTCAATGACCGGCAGAGAGGCAGCCAAAGAGGTAGCCGGCGCTTGCCCTTAGCGCCGCCAGCAGGCAGTGCCTGCTTCCAAAAAGAAGCCAACCATACGCAAAACACGCACATCCTCGAAGCTAGCGTCTTGCCCGCAATTGTAAGCTGAAAAGCTACGCCTGCTTAGTTAGGTCGCTTCCGCGAGCGACAGTACCAGTTGGCACAGCCGGCGTTCGTTCTTCGTGATAATTCGCGGGAATAAAATTTAGGATGCTATATTAATATATATTACTTAAAAACAGGAGAAGCGTGATGATAAATGAAATCTTGGAGATTAGTCCGGATAATGAGCGCATCAATGACATGATGGAAACATATGCGGAGTCCGGCCTTTTCAGTACGGCACAGCAGCAACTTACTGGGCGAAGCAGTCGTCCCGGCGCAAACGCCCAACTCTTTCTATTTGGCAATGAAGCGGGCGGGCGAGTACTACTTTGGTTTCAGCAAAAGATGCTAAGCCAAAATCTTAGAAAAAGAAAACTGATGCTACAATAGAATGTAGCAAAAAGATAAATTAGGAGAATTATATGAAATATGAAAACTTAAATGGTCTCTTGCACAGGGCAGAAGCTGGCGATGCGGAAGCACAATATCAATTGGGATCTAGTTATTATCACAATAAAATAGGTGAGACTCCCAATATTGACGAGGCAAAAAGATGGCTTTATCAGGCTGCTAAGCAAGGACATATGAAAGCGCAGTATATGTTGGGAGTTATGTATAGTAATTTTGTTGGTGTGAAACCCGACCTTCGCAAAGCTTGTGAATACTTCTACAAGTCCGCGAGACAGGGGTTTCAAAATGCAAAAGATATGTTAGAAATATATGCGGAACAAGGAGTAGCAGAATCTCAGTGTTATTTGGGCTTGCTGTATGCAGAAGGCGTTGGCGTAAATCATGATATATCCAGAGCAGTGTATCTATTATACAAAGCAGCGAGTCAAGGACTTAAAAAGGCAAGAGATAAGTTACGGGATTTGGCAGCTCAAAAATCAGCAGAAGCTCAGTATCATTTGGGAATACTATATTCAGAGGGTAAGGGCATAGATTGTAATAAGGTAACAGCATACGTGTTGCTTGTAGCATCTGCTGAAAATGGATGCAAAGAAGCCGCTGAGATAAGAGATGAAATTGCCAAAGACTTGTCCCAAGAACAAAAGAATAGGGCTTACGAAAGGGCCAATAACTTGCTGGAAGTTAAGAGGTAATGAGCGAGGGAGAGATTTTATGTCCGGTGTTAATTCTTGAAATTCTTAAAAAAAACAAACTCAGGCTTGACAAAAAAAGAGTGTTTTGGCTACTGGAGGAAGGCCGTTTGGGAGGTAAACCATGAGCATACTTAGGAAACTATTCTTGCCTAGGGAAGTCAAAGAGTTAATAAAAAAAGCAGAAGCTGGAGACGCTGAAGCAAAATATCAAATCGGTGGCATATATAGTGCTGGTAAAGTGGTAAAGCAGGATTATCATGAGGCAGCCAAATGGTATCATAAAGCTGCTACTCAAGGTAACGCAGATGCACAGTATAATTTGGCCTTTTTATATTTTCTTGGCCGTGGAGTGGAGCAGGATCCTCAAGAGACACTAAAGTGGTTTAACAAAGCTGCAGAGCAGGGCAATGAATCAGCACAGTACCATTTAGGCCTCCTGTATTACCATACCAAATCTGCGGATGGTGGCTATTCACAAGCGGCAATTTGGTACCGTAAAGCTGCCATTCAAGGTAATGTAGAATCACAGTATATGATGGGTGTAATTTACTCCAATGGCCATGGTGTAAAACAGGATCATGCTGAAGCAGCACAATGGTATATGAAAGCCGCTCTTAACGGACATGTTGAAGCTCAGCGCGATCTGGGCCTGATGTATTACTTAGGAGAAGGTGTAGAAAAAAATTATGATGAGGCAGCAAAATGGCTACGAAAAGCAGCACTTCGGGGAGATGAAATAGCACAGCATCATCTTGGGGTGATGTTTACTGATGGCTATGATGTAGACGGAGATTATAGCAATGTGATAAAATGGCTTTGTAAAGCCGCAGAAAGAGGACATGTGAAATCACAGTATCATTTGGGGTTAATGTATGCAGAAGGTTTAGGTGTTCTTCTTAATTATGAAGAAGCATACTTCTGGCTTTTGATAGCTTCCGCTAACGGTCATGAAGAGTCCGTAGAGTCCAGAGATAGTATAGGTAGGAAACTATCTAAGGGGCAAAGGGACAGAGTCAGGAAAAGGATAGAGAAGTGGCTGGTGGAACATGAAAAAAAGTAGCAATGGCTTAGCTTTGACTTAGACTGACTAATTGATCAGCAGGTCTGGCTAAACTCCGCACTTTCCGTTAGGATCAAAGGAAAGTAGAGAAACTATCATTTTTCACTTGACAAGATTATATGTTTATAGGATTCTGCACACAAACTAGAATGGAGAAAAGTGTGAGTATTGAGTCATTTGGTATATTAACTCTAAGCGACGATGGAGCCTTCGGCCCATTGTCGGGTGAAGATTTAAAACAAGTTCGCATACTAACAGCTTGGCCCAAGCTTGCGAGTGAGATCATGATTGCCAATACATTGCACTGTAATAGTTCCAAGCTTGGCAAGAATCACTTAATTGATTTTTTGATTTGCATAGGAGATAAGCAAAGATGACAAATATAACAAAACTTATAAAAGTATTAGGGTTCTTACCCAAAGAGTATACTTCAGGAGTCTATCAGAAAAAGTATTCAATTGCGGATGGGTATGCCATTGAAATTGACTGCTCAAAACGGGAAATTCACTATGGGGATGAGATAAAGGATGACAACAAGGCGACTCAAAACTTTATGCAAGCTGAAAACTGGGTGGTTTTGGAGTGTGTTAACAGGCTTTTGGAAAAGGGGTATCAACCCAAAAATATAACACTTGAGAAAACTTGGAGGACAGGGCATGGGACAAGTGGTAGGTTGGACATTTTAGTTTCAAGAGATGATGGCACTGCCTATTTGATGATTGAGTGCAAAACTTGGGGGACGGAATATAAAAAGGAATTAAAAAACATTGAACGTAATGGTGGACAGCTCTTTACATATTTCCAGCAAGACAAAAATGCAGATGTGCTAATGCTTTATACATCAAAATTGGATGGCAAAATCGTTGAATTCCAAAATACGATCATAAAGATTGAAGAACATTATAGACAGGCAGGCAATGTAAAGGATTTCTTTGAGCGCTGGAATAAACTTCCCAAATCAAACGGTGTTTTTGATGATTGGGTCGAACCATATGAATTTCAAAGCAAGGCTTTAACAAGAAATGACTTAAAGGTACTAAAGCAAGAAGATAGTAGTTTTATATTCAATCGCTTTCTTGAGATTCTGCGCTACAATGTTGTATCGGATAAGCCTAACGCTTTCAACAAGATATTTAATCTATTTCTATGCAAAATTATTGATGAAGACAGGAGTAAGAATGAGCAGCTTCACTTTCAATGGTTAGAGGGGGAAGACGACCATATTTCTTTTCAAAAACGACTGACAGACTTGTATTATAGGGGGATGTTAGAGTTGTTAGGAAAAAGAGTTACAGATATCACTGACGCAGAGTTTGACAGGCAGTTTCAACAGGTTAGAGATGATGATAAGAAGAGATTTAAAGAGATCCTAACCGATATGCGGCTAAAAAAGAACAACGAATTTGCCATAAAGGAAGTGTATGATGATGAGTCTTTTATAGACAACGCTAAAGTGCTGAAAGAAGTTGTAGAGCTTTTGCAGGTTTATCAGATCCGCTATAACAACCGTCAGCAGTTTCTGGGTGACTTCTTTGAATTACTGTTGACTACGGGGCTAAAACAAGAGTCCGGACAGTTTTTTACACCCGTTCCAATAGCTCGTTATATAATTAAGAGTTTACCCATTAAAGAAATAACCTTGGGCAAGATGAAGAAAGGGATTTCAAATGACTTGCTCCCTAAAATCATTGATTATGCGGCTGGGAGTGGGCATTTTATCACCGAGGCAATGGAGGTTGTGCAAGAGTATATAAACGATTTAGATGAAGATGATTTCCCAACACCTTCTACACAAAGAACTCTCAGAAAATGGCAAGAGGATCAGTTTGATTGGGTGAAAGATTATATGTATGCCATTGAGAAAGACTATCGCTTGGTTAAAACTGCAAAAGTTAGCTGTTATTTGCATGGTGATGGTTTAGCTAAGGTTATACACGGTGATGGACTAGGAGATTTTGCCACATCAGAAGATTTCAAGGGCTTACTGAAAGTGACGGACAGCACTTATGCGCAAGATAACAAACAATTTGATGCAGTTATTTCAAACCCACCTTATTCGGTTTCAGCATTCAAAGGTATGATGATGGAAGAAGAAAAGGCTCTGCAAGCTTTTGATCTCTACAGTCGCCTAACAGATCAAAGTTCAGAGATAGAATGCCTGTTTGTGGAGCGAGCAAAGCAACTACTTAAAGATGATGGTGTTGCTGGCATTATCTTACCAAGCAGTATTTTGAATAATGCAGGCATTTATACACAAACTCGTGAAATTATTTTAAAACACTTTGATATTATAGGTGTTACTGAACTGGGATCCAGCACTTTTATGGCTACAGGAATAAACACTGTCGTTTTATTCTTAAGAAGAAGAAACAATGCTGACGCTATCAACATCCGTGAGGGAGTAAAAAGATTCTTCGTAAACTTTCCTAATGACAATACCATCAATAGAATCGAAAAACCTGCGCATAAATATGTGGCACATGTTTGGGAGAACCTGAGTTATGATGATTATGTAACTTTGCTCAGTAAAAAACCCAATAAAGCAGTGATAGAGCATGAGATGTACAGAGAATATCAGGGCAAAATAAGGGCTAAAGACGATGCGGAGAAATGGGGAGCGATATTGGAATTGGAGCAAGAAAAGCTATTTTACTTTATTTTGGCTTATCCTCAAACAGTAGCTGTCGTAAAAACTGGCCCAAATAAAGAAGAAGAAAAACGTTTTTTGGGTTATGAATTTAGTTTTCGTCGGGGAAGCGAGGGTATTCACCCTATAAAAAGAGGAAAAAGCATTGACGAGTGCACGCTACTGTTTGATGCTGATGGATTGGATAATCCTAATAAGGCAAGTTATTATAATTATAAAGCCTTTCAAGGAGAATTTTACTTAGATATTCCAGAACATTTGCGACAAAACGTGAGCTATCAAAAACTTGTGGATATGATCAGCTTTGATAGGGTTACGTTTGAAAAAACCATATCTCTTGCCGCAAAAACGCGGTTTGAAAGCAAGTGGGATCATGTAAAATTATCTTCAATATTAGATACCTTAGAAAGCGGAAATAGGCCGAAAGGTGGAGTTGGAGAGTATTTGGATGGCGTGCCAAGTCTAGGGGGTGAACATATCGGGCTTAATGGCAAGATTTATGTCACCAAAGAAAATATAAAGTACGTTCCTTTGGTTTTTTATGATTCATCCAAGCAGGGTGTTTTAAAAGAATCAGACATCATGATCTGCAAGGACGGTGCTTTGACGGGAAAGGTCGCACTTTTTAGGATGAGTGACTTGGGTTATGATCGTTCAATGGTTAATGAACATGTTTTTATTCTGCGAGCCAATGAAAAAGCAAATCAACGCTATTTGTTCAATCTTTTGTTATCCAAGTCTGGACAAGAGCTACTCAAGTCTAGCATTACAGGGCAGGCACAGGGAGGATTGAATAGGGCCAATTTGTTGGATATAAGGGTGCCGGTCCCGCCTCTATCTGTCCAGCAGAGCATTGTCTCTGAAATTGACATTTTAGAGAAGAATGAAGAAGAGGCAAGGGAGAGAATAGATGTTCTTATCTATAAAATGACTGAACTATTTGAGGAAACCTTATCAAAATCAACTTCAACTTTCAGGTTGAGCGACGACAGTAAATTTGAGATTTCCATCGGGAAACGTGTGTTGAAAGAAGAATTAGTCCCTGATGGGAAAATACCCGTTATTAGTGCAAATGTTTTTGTGCCTTTTGGGGTTATAGACGAGCTTTTAATTGAAGATTTTAGCAAGCCTTCCGTTCTATGGGGAATTGACGGAGATTGGATGGTGAATTATATTCCAAAAGATTACCCATTTTATCCAACAGATCATTGTGGCGTTTTAAGAGTGAAGGGCAACTTGATAAATGAGAGGTATTTAGCATTTGCCTTAGAAAAAGAAGGAAGGGGGGTTGGTTTCTCAAGAACAAATAGGGCTTCTATTGAAAGAATTCAGGGGATAAGGATTTCAGCTCCACCACTTCCTGAACAGGAGAGGTTCGTTTCCCAAATTCAAGAGATCGAAACGAAAATACAAATACTGCAAAGAGAAATTGTGGAATCCCCAACCAAAAAAGAAGCTGTCTTGAAGAAGTGGTTGAATTAGTTTGTCCTATTTAGGGCAGAGGTTTTGTTAAGGAAGTAGCTTTAAGTAGATTACCCTCCAGCTCTAAGCATCGCTTGATGGTTGGCATATGCTTTGGGCAGCTCGTTGTAATACCGACCATAAAATCGCTACAAGACCAGATTGTCCACAGCTGAGATGTGCTGCTTCATTTCAGAAGAGATGGCGTCCCACTATTTCCCCAATGATAAGCGTTCTAATATCAGTATTTTGGCACTGTCGTCGATGAGCTCAAGGTCTCTCAATGTTAGTTTGGAGCATTATTTAGCTTGATAACTAAAGAATTGGAGCCAGCTTTGCTGTAAATTAGGTTGCTCGATAATTTAGCGTTTTTAGGATCCATGGCTTTGCTTGACTAGCAGAAGTAGTGGTGGGTGTTCAATGCGTTTTATCAACTGATCCAGGGGGCCTTCATCGGGCATAATGATAGGTATTTGCTCAACCTTTTTGTGTTGCTTGTAGATGTCTTTCTATCTCTTGAATGCACTGCAACACAACTTCCGCACGAGTTGCAACTATGTATTTATTTCTGGGACAGTATTCAATAACAACACCCGCAAATTCCATCAATTCCGGATATTGAGATTCGTCAAGCCAAACTGGAGATCCACTCATGCCCGCAGGTTTTGGTCCCATAACTACTTGTTTGATCCCTTCTTTACGTGATTTTTTCCTATTGTAATGAAACGAAAATGTGGTGTCCGTACTATCTTTAATTTCTTCTCGTATTGTTCCTTTTATCGTTTTGCTTTGTAACTTCATTATGTTTGGACCTGCCCATGTTTTTGCTCTTGACGCCGGGTAGCCTGCTGTAGCCACCCACCCCTTTGTTAATCTGAATCTACTCAAATAGTTTGATTTGTTATCTAGATCGATAATCTTTTTGGGGCCTTGAATAATCCGTTTTGATATTGCTTCTGTTATCTTAATCACGCCTATATCGACTACATCATCGTTTTGAAAATAGGAGATCTGATAATCCAGCAGGTTTTCATTTATTTCACCAATGCGTATATCATTAATATTTACTTCGCTAAGAACATGGCCAGCAGTAACGACATAGTATTGGTTATGGTATTTAAGCACGGCAGCAGAGCCAATCAGCTTTGGTTTTCCGTGACCTCCGTCAGATCCCAAGCAACACACGGGTATTACATGGTCACAAAAGTGGGAGTTTTCGTTCTCTTGTGGCATTTTCCCTCCCTTACATATTAGCAAGCTACAAGTTAAACTGCTCAACACAACAAAGAGTTTAACCACTTAAAAATATCCTCGAAATGTGATAGGGTGTCCTCCTCAATATCTCCTTCCAGTTCATGAATATTTTCATTAAAGTAACGTGCTGGTCTATAGTGGTTATATTGAATTCCCTTTTTGAGCGGCTTTTCTTGAAAGTATCGACTCAACTGAACCGTTATTCTTGGGATATTTGATGTTAGTTGTGAAGCGGTTATTTTCTTACTGAGTTCCTTGCTATATTCTGAATTGACCAGTTTAATGTAGAAGGCTGGATCAAAGAGGTCTTCAATATCAGCTTCATCTTGGTCTAAGAATTCAGCAAATGTTTTGATACTTGACTTGTTGAGTAGTTTCCTTTTATACAGGTTCTCAATCAGTTGGGCATCCTTAGATTGAAAGTCAAGTAAGACAGCAAGTGTCATCGTTTTTTGAGAACTAAAAAGGGAAACAAACGCAGGGACTTTGTCAATTCCTCCAACAGGGGTAATTGTCCATCTTTGGTCTAAGTATGTTCTTCCTAATTTTTCTAAAACAGATGACATGGCGGTTAGGTATATTAGGTCAGAAGGCCCTTCCACAATAAGACAATACGGCCCCACAAACAATGATTGTGTTATCTCATAACCTAAAGCACTTTGAAGTGGGAAAAGGCTGTCAGAGCCAGTTTGTAGCACATCACTAGTCACTTTTGTTCCAATTATATCACCTTCAACCAGTCCCTTATCTTCAACTATATAGATTCTCTCGGTATGCTTCATATCAATCATGAATGGAGAGTGTGTTGTATAAATAACTTGATGATGTGGAGACAGTTCTTCATCAATATACCTTAGGAGATCATTTTGTGCCTTTGCATGTAGGGTTAATCCTGGTTCATCTAAGAGGAGTATTATATCACCACTATGTTTTTTTTGCTGTAGCGAAAACCAAGCCATGAATGAAAAGAACCAAATGAACCCCCTGGATCTTTCATCAATTTCTGTCGTTACTTGGTGCACATTATTTCTAATTTGTGTCCATATATTATACCCTGACTTAAACTCCTCTTTATCTTCTGGCATCCCCTTTCGCATGTCTATCACCATATTAATATTATGACTCTGAGACCAATACTTCATAAATGATCTTTGGATCTTGTTTGATGCGCCTTCGAGCTTGTTAAGCAAATCTCTCGTATCTTTGATTTGGTCAAAAGAGTCTAGGCTGAGACCAGCCAGCTCAATCAATCCCAACATCGGTTTGTCACTATCTCTGACACGTCCAGAACTTACACGTTCCTTTAACTTATCAATATTAACAGTTCCAGACATCTGATAATACTCATCGAAATATAGGAATTTGGGTATAATAGGTTGCAAGTACTCCTTGAAAATCACCCGCTCCGGATCAGAACCTTTAGTACTGTTAATCCATGTAACTAAATTTGCACACTGGGGGACTTCATTGTATTCATCAAGTTGTATATCTGACAGTCCTTCTATTGTCTGGTTTTCTCTAATCTCTTTAATTAGGTTTGCATTTTGCTCGTCCTCTGAATACTCGACATTGCTTAACGACCATTCGATAAACTGTTTTTCGTTTATATGAATAGTAGGATGGAGCTCAGAATCATAACCTCTGGACAATAAAACATCTTTTGTATCAAACAAAAAGCTCGGAATGCCCATTTTTTTAAAGTCAGATTCATCTAATAAAAAGCATGCTTTGATAACTTCTGCGGGATTTTGTTCACCGTCTTTTACTCTATTCTCATAATCAGTTACTTCAGATCTTGGATACTCTTGAGTAACGTTAAATTTAGCATCTTGTTCATCTATCGGGTTTAGTCTATAAAGAGCCTGTAATAAGGCAGTCTTACCTGATTCGTTTTTCCCAACTAAACAACCAATATCAGTTATACTGACTTTGCCAGAGTCCATAATACACTTAAATTCTGATACTTCAAATGATACCAGTTTCATGGTAACCTCCATAGCGTTTTTTATTACAAACATTCAAAACATTCTTGCTCATATTGCATTCCATTGTTGATCGAACAGCTCTGTTGAATCTCAGTTGCAGGGATATCGTTAAACTCCTTTTTGGTCGTTAGAGAGCATTGATTATCCTTCGTATCTTTAATGGCGATCATCATGGCTCCAAGTTTATTATGGTAGTCAATTTGGTCAAGCAATATCTCATCGTGATCGGATTATTGGCACATCTAAATTGCTGGACCTGCTCTAAAGCATACTTCAAAAGATAAGGCTGACGCGTGATGAGCTGGCTTTTTGGGGTAGGGGCCGGCTGCGCCGCATTAGGGTCGGTAGCTGAACCGACCCTTTACCGTTGTCCTCAGGATCAACGGATGTTTACATCGGCACTCAAGCGAGTGCCGTTAAGGGCAAGCGCCCGTACAATGCGGCGGTTCAGCGACCGCCGGCTACCTGGCGGCTTCGTCGCAGTTGTCAGTTGCCAGTTGTGAGTGCTGGCGCAAGTGGTGGGGGTTGATACCAAGGCTATCAGAAAGCGAGGCCGGTGGGCCGTGTCGGCCAGTTGTGAGTTGTGAGTAGTGAGTTGTGAGCGCTGGCGCAAGTGATTGAGATACGGATATTTATAGTGAGGATTTGTGTAGCTGAGGGGGCGGTCAATGACCGCCCGTACTTATCCAGCGGAAATAGGGTGAGGTTTGCAGGTGTTGCTCCACATAGTCGTCCAGATCGGGATGTTGTTCCTTCAGGATTTTGCGCAGGCGGTTGATATTGCGGCAAAGAGCCTGGTAGGGGCGGCGGCTGACCTTGTTGAAGCTGCGCAATTGGCCATTGGCACGGCTGCATTCCAGGAGGTATTTCTTGAGTTGTTTGAGTTCTGCATCCAGTTCGGCACAATCCGGCTGGCGGTTTTTGAGTTGTGCCTTTTGGAGGTCGATTTGTTCCATGCGTTTTCTCACCTGATCCAGGG
>JAAYOS010000189.1 GCA_012520195.1 Clostridiales bacterium
CGTTCAGGGTCTTTACTTTGTAATAAGCATCCTTGATTTTGATGCTGATGGGCTTGCCATTTTGCTCAAACAGCACTTCGTCATAGCTCTGCACTTCCCTGTCGTTGTTCATAAAGGTGGGCATCACAACCTTTTGCAGGTTCAGGGGTTCATCTATGATCAGCTCTTCTATGCTGTCTGTAGGGATCACAGAGTGCAGTAGTGTGTCTGCATGGGGCTCCATGGTCTCAAGCTCAAATTCACCCAGATATTCATAATTTGCCAAACAACCACTGATGCCTAAAGAAATGGTGTAATGGCTATGGTGTTGTTCCAGTTTAGATTTCAGTCTCTGATACTTCTCTTGATCCTGGCAAGAGAAGTAGAGGCGATATCTAACGTCCTTGAGAAACTCCACGTTGGTGGGCTTGTGTTGGTCATAATCATACAGATGCCTCGCTGAGGTGACCTTGAGATAGTTGTGTGCGATACGGGTTCTTTTTACAGGATTCATTAGTCTGAGTGCCAAAAAGCTATCCTGAGGAGTGAAGTGTTCCGGATTTTCTGCCTTATCCACTCCCAGCATGGCACCGATGATACCCATGAGCACGGTTCTGGGCGGAATGGAGAAGCTGAGAGGAGACATATTGGTAAAGAACTTTCTAAACTGGGCATAGTCTCCAAACAGCTCAAAGCAAAGGATTTTGGTGGGCGTCATAAGCACTCCTTACGGATTGTCACACCCTACCATTCCTCAAGGACAAGCAGAGGGTCGTGATCGTAGATCTCCACCTTTGGCTCTTGTTTCAGGCCGTTGATCCTTGCTTTTAAGGCACCCATATCCAAGCTGAAATCGGTCACATTTCTCAGCTCTTCATCCCTCATATCCGTCTTCAGCTTGATATATTTATCCAGCTCACCGATGAAGAAGTTGGGGGAATCATGAGTGAGGGTAAGCAGCAGCCTGGGGTTGTGTTCCATCTTGGAGCGGGTGATCAACTGCTTGGTACCATTCCAAAGCCCTTTTTTGAGCATCTCAACATCTTCATTTGAGAGCCTGGTGTGCCGGGCAGCATTTTCATTGATAATGCCATAGAAGGCGATGAATGAATAGGGCAGGATATACTCTTCACGGAAGGTTTGCTGCTTATGTCCAGCTTTACTGGCAAAAGCACCTGTGCCCTTAATATACTGCATCTGAACCTTGTGCAAGGATCTGCCCATCTTAAACTGCACGGGACCGGTGAAGGTGATGGATGAACCGGTAAGCGGAATAACGCCACCAAAGAGACGCACGTCTATGCAAGCCTCCAAGACATTGTCTGCATTGTTATCATAGGCTTTGCCTCTACTGATGCCATCGTTTAAGCCCTTTTCAGGATCATCTTCCACAAAGGTTTGACGCACGAAGATGTCTTTTACGCCATCTTGATTGTAACCCTCATAATTGTAGAGATAATCTCTAACTGTACGCTTCAAGCGAACGTCTGTTACGATGTTTTGACCTGTTTCTTCGTCGATACGCGGTTTGTTCTCATCGGATGGATCCCCGTTGGGGTTCCCATTTTGCACGTCGTAGAGAAAGAGGATTTCGGTTCTTTTGATTTCTGACATGGTTTTACTCCTTATTTTCTGTTTCTTCTGGCTTTTTGGTTTTAAATTGCTTGTTCAGGGTCATCCCCAAAGTGAAGAAGTAGCTGATCTCATCGTTGGACAAATCTTCCAAACCACCTGTAATCATCAGCTTGGCAATATCACTTTGCAGCTCGCGATAAAAGTTTTTGTCATATTGTTCCAGCTTTTCTATGGCTTCGGTGAAAATCCTGTTGACCAATGCAGGATTCAGCTTCATGCCATTGAGTCTGTTTCTAAATGGTGCGGCACCCCTATCGGTGAACTGTATGTCCAAGAGATGCTGGGTGAGCACACCGGTCATAAATACGCTTTTCTTTGCATTGGTATCAAAGAAATCTTGATGCTCTGCGAAGAATTCTTCATAGATAGCGTTCACGTTAACCTCCTTTTGAACTTTATGTTTATTGGGTTTTATGCATCCTAAATAGTTGAGGAACTTCAGAATTAGAAATGCTTTCCGGGCAGACAGCCCATAGTTGTCTTCATTGGTAAACCTGCGCCTGATGACATCGACAATTATCTGCAGCAAAAAGCTGTAAGAGATCTGTTCTTGCTTAAAGATAGACCTGGTAGTCTCAAGGAAAGACTTGGAGAAGTCCCCCTCTATTTTGCTTGCTACGGGCAGGAATTCTCGCAAGAGATCAAACCTGAAGGACAAGTCATAGTTTGCTTCTCCCTTTTTGCCGGGCAAGTCTTTGAATACAGCATGACTTTCCGCTCTTTCTTTGGCAGCAAAGATGTCTTTAAACTGACTGGGGAAGACGTTTTCCACGGTGGAGAGCAGCTTAAACTCGTTTTTATTCTCAGCATAGAAAAGCATGGTATATGCCGCCGTGTTCTTGGTTTCTGCCAGATAGTCAAACACTTCTTTGGAATTGCTATCCACTATCTTTTTGCGCTTTCCCAGTGTGAAAGAACCCAGCCTCGTGTCCAAAAGTTCCCCGGGTTCGGCGGCGAATTGACTCACCATGATGTCTACAATCAGGTCCATCGTTTCTTCTTCAGATGAGCCAGCAATATACTCAGGAATCAGAAGGTAGTCAAAGCCACAAAATCTAAAGGCAAAATACTGATCTACTACAGGTTTTAGCTGCTTCAACTTTTTGGCACAACCCGGACATACGGGAAAGTTGTTGTGAGCCAGTTCCTTTCTGAGTCCGCCGGCAATGGGCGCAAGGTCTGTCTTGGATGTATAAAAGTTGTAGACCGAGACGTAGCCCCAGAGTTTTTCTTTGGGTTCAAAACACATACTGCAAGCCAGATCGCTACCTTCCACCGTCTTGTTGCTCAGAGTATAATAGTCCTTATAATACTCCTCGGCTGCCTTGTCGCGGATACTCTCATACAAAGGTGAGCGGCCAATACTGAGACCATCAATTTCCAGGGTTAACACAAACAGCTCTTTCTTTTGGTTGTTTAGATACTGATCCATTTCTGCAAAGACAGTATCTGCTTCGGATGTGAACAGATCCAATAAGCCCTGCAAATCCGGATTTACTTTGACATTATTCCTGAGAATCCGAAGTATTTTGTCGTACGACTTGGATTCGGTGGAATAATCCCCTTCCTTTTTCATATCGTTCTCGCTTATATACAAGCTGGGAAATAAAGAAACAGCGTTTCCTTTAACATTACAAAAGAAAATATCTGTGAGGTTGCGCTCAGAATCATAGTCCGAGAGACCTGAATTGGTTAGTTTGAAGCCATCGTCCTGGCTTTCAAAGCAGAGTGTAATTACCTTGCCATCCGGGATAGGTTCTATCCTGAGGCCATAAGCATTTTCAAATTTGCTTATGATCTCTGGTGGGATATGAGGATGCAGGGCATACATTTTGTTGATCATCTTTCCTCCTGTTGTTTTGTCACCACCCCAAAGCCGCGGGCGCTTTGTTTACCCAGTCC